>JBDLIW010000167.1:0-3756 GCA_039714695.1 Thermodesulfobacteriota bacterium
GGCCCGATAGACGAAAAAACCTCTCAGCTTATCCAATTAGCGGCAGCAGCCGCCAGTCGGTCGGAAGGGTCGGTTCACAGTCACGCCAGAAGGGCGTTTGAAGCCGGAGCCTCTCGGGAGGAGATCTATCACGCCCTTATCCTGCTCGCCAGCACCATCGGCTTCCCCAACACCATGGCGGCCTTAAGCTGGGCGGAAGACGTGATCGAGGAGTTCGATTAATAACAAGGAGAGGGTTATGCATTTTAACGAGATTGAAGACCTGGTTGTAGAGATCTTGCAGGGGGCAAAGGGAAGATACATGCTGCCGTATCAGATTTTTATTCGCCTCCATAAACTTGATCCTGCCCTCGGCGAAAAAATTGAAAAAACATACCCCGCTCTGCCAGGCAAGAAAGCCATGGGCAAGGATGCGGGAGCCCACTACTCCCCAGCCTCTTTTGTCGCCCACGCCCTGGACCATTTCCGCAAGACATCCCGGCCGGAGATTGATAAAGAATGGTTCGATTCCTCCGATATCGAGATCGAAGGGATTATCCCCGGCAATAAAGAAGAGACTTCAATCTGGGCCTGGGGTCAGTATCTGAAGTGCTGACCAGACCACCGGATCGTACCGACAGATTACAGATCGATTCCTTCCCGGCGCCACCAACAAAATATTTTTTTGAAGTTTTTCCCTCTCCCCTCTCCCCTCTCCCCTTGTAATCCCTTGCCCCGCAAGGTCTTGCGTAAAACGACAGGGGGAAAGACCTATCAAAATCAAGAAATCCCCCCTGTTAAGTAGGGTTTTCCCTCTTTCCTAGTTTTTCCCGGATGTGATACGCTTTTATGAGAGATTGACAGCCACATAACACCCAAGGGAGAGACAACCATGGAGGAGACCTGCATAATGATCGTTGAGAAGGAGGGCATTTTTGCCGACGATCTTCGCAACAGATTGACCGCTCTGGGCTACACGGTGCCGTGTATCGCCTCTTCCGACGAAGAGGCAATCGAGCAGACGGAGGTAGTCAAGCCAAACCTTGTGCTGATGGACATCAATCCTGCCGAAAAACAGGACACCATCCAGACGGCCGGCAAGATTCGGGATGAGTACAAAATCCCCATCATCTTCCTTGGTTCCAGGACTGAAGAAATGAAACTTCGGACAACAGAAACAACTGAGTCTTACTCCTTTCTAGTAAAATCCGCAAAAGACAGTGAACTGCAGCTCTCCATCGAGATGGGACTCTACCGGCACGAACTGGAACTGAACCTCGAAGAGCGAACCAGGGAACTTTTCACCATCTTCAACAGCGCCCCGATTTTAATGATGCTCGTCGACGAGGAATGTCGGGTGACAAGGATAAACCGCCAGGGCATCGAGAGCATCGCCAAGGACGAAGGTGATGTCCTTAGGCAACTCGGCGGGGTCGTCGTTAACTGTATCAACTCAAATAATCCCTTGGGTTGCGGCAAGGGCACACCCTGCAAGACCTGCCCCGTCCGAACCACGATAATGCGAACATTCGAGAGCGGCGAAGAACAGCGAAATATCGAAGGCAGCCTGGTCCTGGCAACCGATGGAGATTCGGTCAAAAAACATTTCCTGATCTCAACCACCCTTCTCCCCCTGCGCAGTGGTCGCCGGGTGCTGGTGGGCCTTAACGACATCACGGATAGGATAGTGAGCGAAAACGACCTGGAAAGGTACAGCACCTGCCTGGAAGAGCTGGTTGACCAGCGCACCGACGAATTGCATAAAACAGAAGAGGCGCTTATCCAGGCCCAGAAGCTGGAATCAATCGGGCAACTGGCCGGGGGAGTAGCCCACGATTTCAACAACCTGCTCATGGTTATCCTGGGCTACGGCGAGAATCTCCGGCAAAAGCTGCCAAACGACCAGGCTCTTCTAGGGGACCTCGATGAAATCATTGAAGCAGGCAAACGAGCTTCAGGCCTCACCCGCCAGTTGCTGGCCTTCAGCCGCAAGCAATCCCTTAAACCGCGGGTCGTCAATCTCAATCAGATAATCGCCGATCTGGAAAAAATGCTCCGCCGGATGATCGGCGAAGATCTCGATCTGGTTACGGTTCCGGCTGATGATCTCTGGCGGGTAATTGCCGATCCCGGCCAGATCGAACAGGTTATCATGAATCTGGCGGTCAATGCCCGGGACGCCATGCCCCACGGCGGCAGCCTAAGAATTGAAACAGCCAACGTTGAACTGACCGAGGAAATGGCGGAGAACTATATTAGTATCAATGCCGGGTCCCATGTAATGCTCGCCATCAGCGATTCGGGCTGCGGCATGGACGAGGAAACCTGCAACCGAATTTTTGAGCCATTTTTCACCACTAAAGAACTGGGCAAGGGCACCGGCCTCGGTCTTTCAACGGTCTACGGGATCGTCAAACAATCCGCCGGCAGCATCTGGGTATACAGCGAGCCTGGACAAGGCACCACCTTCAAGATCTACCTGCCGCGCACCACCACCAAAACGGAGTTGCTAGGGCCGAAATCCGTCCGGCCGAAGTCCGCAAGCGGCAACGGCCACATCCTGGTTGTGGAAGATGAACCCTCCCTGTGCAGTCTATTCCAAAAGATGTTGACCAACCTGGGCTACCGGGTAACCACCGCCACAAACGGCAGAGAAGCCCTAATAACAGTTGCAGAAGGAGGAATTCAGCCAGACCTTCTTGTCACGGATGTGGTTATGCCGGGGATAAACGGCAAGGAACTTGCCGACAACCTGTTGAAGATTCAGCCAGACCTCAAAGTCCTCTACATGTCCGGCTATACGGAGAGCACGAAACCGCTCCACGGCATTCTGGAATCGAACTGCCCGTTTATCCAGAAGCCTTTCAGCCAGGAACAACTGGCAGCCGCAGTCAGCGAGTTGCTAAATAAAACATCTGGCCATTAAAAATAGGGGCAAGAAAAACCGTGTAATATGATAGAATATCGGTAGTACTTAAAAAGGGGATCTTTCCATGCCGCAATACTCCTACGATGTAAAACAATGGGTTAAGGGACTGACCGTTGACTGCCCACTGAAAGACCCGCACCCCGGCTGCCCGGTCATCGAACTCCGAAAGCTGCCGCTTGCCGACAGGCTGGCGGCGGTCGACAAAATGTCCCGCGATCAACTGAAAGCCATTATCCAACATCACCACACCTGCCTGAGCAGAGCGGGGTAGAAAGAACAATCCCGCCTTCGTTTTTTCCGTTTATCCTCCCACTGCTTTGCGTTCTGTAAATCAGTTTGACATTCGTTTCCGCTTGATAATACCCTGGTAATTAGAGAGCGGAAAAATGATGCACGGTTAATTGATTCCGAAAAAGGTGAAGACAATGCTGATCACTAACCATGGAGGCGCCGGGCGCCCGGTCATCTGCCTCCTGCTGTTATTTCTGGCCCCCATTTTTTCCCTGGCGGCCTGCGCACCTGCCCGGTACAGGACGGTCCCGGTCACTACGGCACAGCCGCCCCCGCCTCCTACCGAGGTCTATTTCTACCCAAACCGGGGGCAGGGCCCCGCGCAACAGGATCGGGACAGCTACGAATGTTACCTGTGGGCCAAAGAGCAGACCGGTTTTGACCCCAGTGCTCCCAACCTGGCCCCGCACCATAAACTGGCGGTGGTCCCCGAAGCTCCCCCCGGCGCCGATACAGCTGTCGGGGCGATGACCGGAGCCATCCTGGGGGCAGCAGTATCTTCACGGGGCAAAGGTCCGGAAGGGGCTCTGATCGGAGCAGTGGCCGGGGCGATCATC
>JBDLIW010000168.1:0-3711 GCA_039714695.1 Thermodesulfobacteriota bacterium
GATCTCCCTTTGCAGGATGCTGTTGCCATATAGTTTCAGCATTGAGATTGCCTCCCGGACTGCTTCCGGGGTGAAATGGAGGCGCTCCAGTCTGTTCAGTGGTAATTCCTGGGCCTTCTGGAGGAAACGGATCGTGCTGAGGGAGAAACGCAGGCCTGGCTGGGTCGAGAGGCCGTCTTTCTTTTCGCATTTATGGCAAATAAGGCCGTTGTGGGTGGTGGTAAAACGATAGGGACCATGGTCGGGCGAGAGACTGCCGCATTCGGTACAACCATCCAGGTAGGGTTTGTAGCCCAGCAGCGTCAGAAGTTTGATATTGAAAAAAATAGCCCCCCAGGAGGCCGGTCTCTGCCGGTTTTCGATAGTACCGAGGGCCCAGGTCAATAGCTCGAAAAGCTGGTGGTCCGGGTCATTTTCCCTTGTCCAATGCAGAGTCAGCTCACAGACCAGGGCTGCTGCTGTATAGCGGTCGTAATTCTCTCTGAGTGCAGGAAAAGGATTGATCAGTTCGGCTTCGTCAAGACGAACAAGCGATGAAGTTCGGCTGTCGGTGAAAAGAATCTCAAGTTCGGTAAATAACTCAAGCTTGTTGACGAAACGTTTCAGGCTGCGGCGGGCACCTTTGGCTATGCCGCTCATTTTGCCACGCTTTTTACTGTAAAAGGTGACTATCTTGTCGGATTCGCCATAGGTCTTTAAACCAATTACGACCGCTGGAGTCCTGTCGGATTCCATCAACTCTCTCCTTGCAACGGATCAGGGGAGGAAGTTGTCGGGAAGATCTGCGGGAACCAGCAGGGGAGAAGCGGGGTCAGCCAGGTAGCTGGCTGGAATTGGCCGGCCGTTGAGAGTCAAACTGACAGCGGCAGGGTTGCCAAGCGCCAAACTTATACTGCTGCTTGCTTTCCATACCCTGACAATTCCTGCCTGGGAGTGGTATTTCTTTTCCGGCTCGTCATCTACCTTAACAGTTACCTGGGAACTTTCTTCAAAGTTGGCTTCCAGGATGTATTGGACCTTTTTTTCGATCTTCAGGGGAGTTGCTGTAGGTTCGGTAGATACTTTGACTGTTACCGGCAGGGTTTGATCTCGCTGGCTGGTGGTTGTTGTCTGTGGTTTAACTGTTGTCGGCCTGACCGGTGAAGGTTCTTCTCTGGCAGCTGCAGTGGAAGGTTCTGGAGTGGCTGTTGTTTTTTCCGGCTCGGTGGTGATTTCCTCTTCCTGCCCGGCAGATATCGCCTGAAGGGGGGGGGCCGTTTCCGGCTCTGCTTCTTTGTTTGATCCTGACGCGGGCTCTGCTCCCTCCGGGCTTATTTCCGGTTCCGCGGGAGGGTTGCTACTCAGCAGGGACTCGACCTCTTCTTTTGCCGTCTGACCGGGCTGGGACTGTTCGGCTGATTTGAAGAAAATACCGAGTGCGTAGAAGAGGACAAGAACTGCCAGGAGTAATGTTACTGTTATGATCTTGCCATTTTTCTTTATCAATAACAGGGGCTCCGCCATGACTTCACCGTCGAGGATCTCATGGCGGTAAGGTGCGTCGGGGGCTTCCCTGGATGAGAAGTGTGACAGGGTTTTTTGCTGGTCAAGGCCAAGGAAATTTGAGTAGAGTTTAATAAACCCTCTGACGAAAACCTCGGCTGGGAGTTTCTCAAAATCGTCATCTTCCAGGGCCTGGAGAGAAAGGATATGGATACGGGTCGCCTCTGCCACCTCAGCAAGAGTCTTGTTCTGGCTTTCGCGGGTCCTTTTCAGCAGATTACCGAGACTCTCTTTCAGCGGCTCTTCATTTCCACTATGTAAGTCATCCATTTTTCTTCCGTCACTGGCTCAGTTTACAGGATTAGGTAGACACCCTGAACCTGTTATAATTATTTATGTATATACGATTTCTTGGTTCTAGAGAAGTGTTTTGATGATAGCCTTCTCCCTGATTTCTCTAAGCCACTTGTCGTAACGCTCCATGAGCTCTTTCTGGTAGAGGAGCTTGTGGAGCTCCTCTTTGACAAGCTCATATGGGGAAAATGAAGATTTGTCGCCCGTGTTTTTGCTTAACAGTTGATAGAACTGGCTCGAATTCGGGGTCAGGACAACCTCGCTGGTTTCTCCGGGTTTCAATCCTGAGACTGCGCTTTTCATGTATTCGGCCATTTCACTTAACTGGAAAACGCCCAGATCCCCGCCATCTTCAGCGGACGGGAGCTCGGAGAAAGATTTTGCCAGTTCGGAAAAGTTCTGGCCGTCAACAACCAGTTTTCTGATATTTTCAGCCCGTTGTCTAGCCTCATCCCTGCCGGCTGCCGAAGAGTTTGCGTCACCCCAGGTAAAACCCATTTGCAGAATATGATAACCGGCAGGCTGTTCCTGCTGTAGATATTCATTGTCATAGTAGTCCCGGACTTTTTCATCGCTTATGACGATCTTGGACCTTACTTCGTAATTTACCAGCTTGGACCCGAGAATCTTGCTGGTCATTGTTTTGCGGTATTCCTCCCGGCTGATCCCGCTTTTGGCCAGTTCGGCGTAGAGCTCGGCGGTTGAAATCCCGTTGTTGTTACTGACGTTATCAACGGCGCTGTTTATCTCTCCTTCCGTTACTTTGAAATTAAGTTCCTCTGCTCTCTGTTTGATAAGCAACTCTTCGATGAGCTCAGCCAAGATCTTTTTTCTGGCTTTGGCCAGGGTTTCATCCAGCTTGTCAGCTGCAGTTGCCTGGCGGATCTGACTGGTTGCACTCTCTGCCGCCCGGTCAAGTTCCGTGCTGGTGATTGCTTCGCCGTTCACCACGGCAACAACCTTGTCTAACATTTTTGCCGGGCTCTGGGATGGGGCGAGGAGGCAGAAGATTATGGAGCCGGCGATAATTGATATAAGCGAATTTCTTTTTTTTATAATGGGCATGTTTTTGGCTGCATTTAAGTTGATTTACATTAAGTGGAAAGGGTCGATAAAGTCCAGTTTTAACAATGATTAAGTAGCATCCCGCAGGAGGCTGTGCAATGTTTTTCTGATTTCCTCAATAACTGTCTCCTGTCGGTCTGACTTGAGGTTGACGACCAGTCTGCTGTCGGGGGTCAGCTTCATGTCTTTTTTCGCTGCGGAAACCATGGCCAGCAGACGCAGGGGATCGACCGGGGTCTGTTCGGCAAAAGACAAAACCAGCTTGCCTTCTCCCTGGTCCAGCTTCGTGATTTTTAATTTACTCATCGCCTCTTTGAGGGAGATAACGCCGAGCAGGTTTATTGTTTCTTCGGGTAGGGCCCCATATCTGTCCCGCAGTTCGTCCCTGATGTCGGCAATTGCCTCATCGCCACGGCAGGAGGTGATTTTCCGATAGGTGATGTATCTGAGGTCGGTGTCTTTAATGTAATTCTCGGGGATATAGGCCGGTAGCCGCAGATTAATCTCCGGTTCCGGTTCTTCTGCCAGGGCTCCGGCTGAGTCGTCGCCCTGACGGCGCTTCAGGTCCTCAACGGTCTTCTGGAGAAGATCGAGATAAAGATCATAGCCGACTGCAGCAATATTGCCACTCTGGGATTCGCCCAGGATATTTCCGCCACCCCTGATCTGCAGATCGCTCATGGCCAGCTTGAAGCCGCCTCCCAGTTCATTGTAGTCCATCAGAGCCCTTAGCCGTCGTTGTGCGTCTCGGGAAAGGCCTTCCATTGATGGGACCAGCAGGTAGGCGTATGCCTGTTCGCTGCTTCGGCC
>JBDLIW010000169.1:0-3710 GCA_039714695.1 Thermodesulfobacteriota bacterium
AACAGCAAAGGCGGTGGTTCTTCGCATCACACCTGCCCGGGGCTTTCAATCTCCTGAGAGTCGGGAGTCCTTTTCAGGGTCCCAATAACAGTCCGGCAAAATCCGCTGTCGGGCTTTTCTCCCCTGTGATTATTTGTCTTTACAGAATAGTGTAGCGTCTTTTTCCAGAGCGACCAGGCAGTCAACGATCGTGTTCTGGGTCTTCTTGTCTAATTTAAGTCCGTAACGCAACATCCTTTTAACACTCGTTTTCCACTTACGTTTATTCTTCTTCCCTATCTTGTTGCATATCCTGGTGTTGTAATGACAGCTGGTGCAGTTTTTCTCCAGCAGATCGGCACAATCCTGATCGGCCAATCCGGATAAAGGTACTGAGAGGAGTAAAATAAGCGCTAACGGTATTGCGAAGGCTGTTTTTTTCATGCTGCGATCTCGTTCTTGCCTTGGGTTTATTACTGGTCCGATTTGAGAACGGCCAGGAATGCTTTCTGGGGAATGTCGACGTTGCCGACGGTTTTCATCCGCTTTTTGCCGGCCTTCTGTTTCTCCAGCAGTTTCCTCTTTCTGGTTATATCGCCGCCGTAACACTTGGCGGTGACGTCTTTGCGCATGGCCGAAATGTTGGTCCGGGCGACAATAGTGCCGCCGATGGCCGCCTGGATAGCGATCTTGAACATATGCCTCGGAATCTCTTCTTTGAGCTTTTCACAGGCATGGAGTCCTCTTGCCCTGGCGTTATCGCGGTGAGCCAACTGGGACAGCGCATCCACCTTCTCACCGTTTACCATAATATCCAGCTTCACCAGGTCGCTCGGCCGGTAGTCGATTATCTCATAATCGAAAGAGCCATATCCCTGGGTAACCGATTTTAGTATATCATAAAAATCATATATAACTTCGGCCAGGGGCAATTCGCAGGAAAGCTCTATCCGCCCTGGGGTCGGGTAGTGGTAGGTGGTGTTCTCACCCCGTCTTTCTATGCAGAGGTTCATTACGGCCCCCATATAACGATCCGGCATCAGGATGGAGGCTTTGATGAAGGGCTCTTCCGTCCTTTCGATCTTGGCCGGGTCCGGGAAATAAGCCGGGTTGTCAATGGTCTTCGAGGTCCCGTCCTGCAGGAAAAAACGATAACTTACGGTCGGTATTGTCAGGATCAGGGGGATGTCGAATTCCCTTTCAATTCTTTCCTGGACAACTTCGAGGTGGAGCAGGCCCAGAAATCCGCAGCGAAAACCAAAACCTAAGGCTGCCGAGGTGTCCTTTTGAAAAGTCAGGGCGGCATCGTTCAGCTTCAGTTTTTCCAGGGCGGCGACAAGATCCTCGTAATCATCTGTCGAAATAGGATATATGGATGAAAAAACCACCGGCTGAATTTCCTTAAAGCCGGGCAGCGGCTTTGCGCAGGGGTTGTCTTTCAGGGTTATGGTGTCACCGGGCTTGGTGTCGCGGACGGTTTTGACCCCGGCCAGAATATATCCTACCTGCCCGGCCTTAAGTTCTTTTTGCGGGGACTTCTTCAGGTGAAAGAGGCCAACTTCTTCCACCCGGTAAGTTGCGTTGTTGGACATAAAAATAATGGTGTCACCGGCCTTGATTCTACCCTGAACAATCCGGCAGGAGATAATTGTTCCCCGGTAAGGGTCATAGTTGGCATCGAAAATCAGTGCTTCAAGGGGTTTGTCGGCATCTCCTTCCGGCGGCGGCAGCTTGTTGACGATAGCCTCGAGGATATCCGGCACGCCTTCGCCCGTTTTGGCGGAGCATTTCTGGACATCGTTGAGGTCCAGGCCGAGATCATCTTCAATCTGGATCATAATGGCCTCAGGGTCGGCAGCCGGCAGGTCTATCTTGTTTATCACCGGGATTATTTCGAGGTCGTTTTCCATTGCCAGGTACAGATTGGCAAGGGTCTGGGCCTCCACTCCCTGGGCGGCGTCAATCAGGAGCAGTGCCCCTTCGCAGGCTTCCAGAGCCCGGGACACTTCGTAGCTGAAATCGACATGGCCGGGAGTGTCTACGAGGTTCAGAGCGTACTTTTTACCGTCCTTGGCCGTGTATGGCAGGCAGATGGTCTGGCTCTTGATGGTAATGCCCCGTTCCCGCTCAATATCCATGCTGTCGAGGAGCTGATTCTTGAACTCGCGGTCGCTGACCATGTCGCAAAGCTGGATCATCCTGTCGGCCAGGGTTGATTTGCCGTGGTCGATGTGGGCTATGATACTGAAATTTCTAATATTTTTCATGAATTTGCAGGTAAAATTTTAAGAGAGGCGTGATCGCCTTTTCCTCAGAATAGATTAAATGGCAAATCTTTTTAGCATAAAACGGAGTTATTTGAAATAGCTTTTGGAAAGTCCGCGGCTTTTCGTGGTTTTGCCCGGGTGAGAATATTATATGGAGCCCGGTGGAAATCTGCTAGAATGTTCCTGTACCGTATCTCTAAATGTTGAACCGAAGGATTTAAATTGGCCACGCGAAGACTTTTTATCATGATCATAGTCGTCCTGCTTATGGTCGGAATGGTACCGGCTGTGCTTGGGGCGGAGGGTTCTTTCTCCTTTACCTGGGGTTTTTTTCTCAAAGACGGCCGGGGAGAAATCAAGTCTCTGGCCTTTGATACCCAAGAGGGGGTGGTCAGCGGGGATCTTTTGCGAATTTATCTTGAATTGCGGGATCGATCCTATGTTTACCTGTATCTTTTTGACTCTATGGAAGACCTGTATATGGTTTTCCCTCCCGACCCCGGATTCTACAGAGGAGAATTTCCTGCCTGGCATAAAGCCTATATCCCTTCAGGCAGAAACTGGTTTACCCTTGACGATGCCAAAGGGACTGAAAGGTTTTTCCTGTTGGCATCGGCCACGAGAATGGCGGATCTGGAAGAGTTGACCGGAAGGTTCCTGGCCGACAGGGATGATCCTGATCTACAGGGTGATCTGCTGGCCCTTATCAGGACGAAAGTCGAGCTCTTTTCAGGGGGCAGTGGTTTTGATGTTGTCCCTGCCCAGGTGCGGTACGGCAAGCTGATGAGTCTTGCCAACCACGATTCTCTGGTAGATGCCAAGACGATTTCGACGCACGGGAATTACGGGGTGGTTCTCGAACTGGTCAACAAATAGACCAGTTCGCCGCGGGCCGGTTTCCGGGAATGTCACGTCTTGCAGGAAAGTCCTGGGGCTGTATCATGATAACAGCTGGTAATTGTCGTGAATATTAGTTATAGTTGCCTCTTTTTTCCGCTTGCCATTCTATTAATGGGGGATGGCAATTAACCTTTTGATTCAGGGTATTTGTTATGGTCAAGAGAATGACCGATTCCGATTATCTGGATGGTCAGACCATAGAGAAAGATGAAATAAAACCGCTGACGAGTCTGTCGGAAGATGAAAATCTGCCGGTGGTGGGGCAGGCCGGTCTTCATCGTTATCTTCAGGAAATCAGCCAGCATGAGCTGCTCAGCCGTAAGGATACCGAGGAGTTGGCTATCCGCTATCAGGAGAACCAGGACCCGGAGGCAGCCTACAAGCTGGTTACGGCCAACCTCCGGTTGGTGGTGAAGGTGGCGATGGATTTCCAGAAATACTGGATGCAGAACTTTCTCGACCTTATCCAGGAGGGCAATGTCGGGCTGGTTCAGGCGGTCAAGAAGTTTGATCCCTATCGCGGGGTCAAGTTCTCTTATTATGCGGCCTACTGGATCCGGGCTT
>JBDLIW010000170.1:0-3683 GCA_039714695.1 Thermodesulfobacteriota bacterium
TGGCGGCTATTATCAGGACAGAGAGGATTATCATGGCAAATGTAGAGGCGGTCTGTACCAGTCATAAAAAAGGGATTGTTAAAAGAGAGCAGGAGCAGGTCGAGGTCGTCCAGGATTGGGGCATTGAAGGTGATGCCCACGCCGGCGACTGGCACCGGCAGATATCATTGCTGGCCGGTGAAAGCATCGATAATGTTAAAGAGCTGCTCCCTACCCTCAAAAATGGCGCCTTTGCCGAGAATATTATCACCAGAGGCATTCAGCTTGAGAAGTTAGCGATAGGGGACCGGCTGCAGATCGGCGATGGGGTAATTCTGGAAATTACCCAGATCGGCAAGGAGTGCCATAATGCCGGCTGTGCAATTAAAAAGGCAACCGGCGACTGCATTATGCCGAAAGAGGGGCTTTTTGCCAAGGTCATCAGCGGCGGTAAGATCGCCAAAGGTGATGCGATTATGGTTAGCACTTAAGTTAAGAATGGTCAACTATACCGAGCTACCCGAACTGCCGATAAATGATATTCTGCCGGAGCTGCTGACGGCCCTGGGCGCGAACCATGGCGCGGTACTGACGGCGGAACCGGGTTCCGGTAAAACCACCATTGCCCCCCTGGCCCTGCTGGATCAGCCCTGGTTGGCCGACCACAAAATTATTATCCTGGAGCCGCGCCGCCTGGCCGCCCGGGCCGCCGCCGCCAGGATGAGTGAGCTGGTCGGTGATATGGTCGGGGGCACCGTTGGTTACCGGGTTCGTTTTGATAACAAGGTAAGTAAGGCGACCAGGATCGAGGTGGTGACCGAAGGCATCCTGATCAGGATGCTCCAGAATGATCCGGAGCTTAGCGACATCGGTTTGGTGATCTTTGATGAGTTCCACGAGCGCAGCCTGCAGGGAGATCTGGCCCTGGCCCTCTGTCTTGACGGTCGGCAGTTGCGGGAAGACCTGAAGATTCTGGTTATGTCGGCCACCATCGATAGTGGCGAGGTCGCTGAACTGCTCGGCAACGTTCCGGTGGTAAGCGGGGAGGGTCGCTGTTTCCCGGTGGTGGTCGAATATCTTGAGCGCGAATCAACCGATTTTATCATCAATCGAACGGTTAAGGGCATAGATAAGGCCTTGGCCGAACAAGAGGGAGATATTCTTGTTTTCCTGCCGGGTGGAGGCGAGATTCGGAGTGTCCAGGCCCGTTTTGCCAAGAGGGAGGACTTGGCCTGTCTGCCTCTCTATGGCGATCTGCCTTTGGAAAAGCAGAACCTGGTTTTTGCCGGAGTCCCCGGGAAAAGACGGTTGATCCTCGCCACCCCGATTGCCGAAACCAGCCTTACCATCGAAGGAATCACCACCGTGGTCGACAGCGGGCAGCTTAAGTCTCCCCGTTTTGATCCGGCCAGCGGTCTGACCCATCTGGAAACAATCCCGATCTCCAGGGCTTCGGCAGAGCAAAGGGCGGGCCGGGCCGGGCGGCTTGGTCCCGGCCATTGCTATCGTCTCTGGACGGAGGGTGAACAGCATTCGCGAGCAGATTTTCTGCCGCCGGAGATTATTAACGCTGATCTTGCGCCCCTCTTGCTGGAGTTGGCGCTCTGGGGCGTCAGTGATCCCGGGCAACTCGTCTGGCCCGACCCGCCCCGCGAGGGCCAGATCAGCCAGGCCAGAAATATCCTCCACCGCCTTGAGGCCATCGATGAGAATCTAGCCATCACCCCTTTGGGAAGGCAATTGGCCGTCTTTCCCCTCCATCCCCGTCTGGCCCTGATGCTGGTCCGTGGTCATGAACAGGGTCTCGCCAAACTGGCCTGCCGCTTGGCGGCCATCCTCAATAATCGTGATCCCTTAAAAGACGAGGCCGGTCGGCAGAGCGCCGACATTGAAGAACGGCTGCGGTTGCTGATAATCCAGGAGCGGGACGGGGCCGGCGCGGTCCGGGCCAAGGGCGGCGACCCGGCCGCTTGCCGGCAGATATTGAGGGAAGCTGAGCAGTACCGGAAACTGCTTGGCAAATCGGCAAAAGATACAGAAGATCTGAGCGAAGTCGGCAACCTGTTGGCCAGTGCCTATCCGGACCGGATCGCCCATAAAAAACCGGGTAGCGGTCAGCATCTGCTTGCTTCCGGTCGCGGGGCAATCCTGCCGGCCGGGGATCATCTCGGTACTGCTGAATTGCTGGTCGCTGCCAAACTGGATGGTGGCAAAAAACAGGGGAGGATCTTTCTCGCCGCCTCCTTGTCTCTGACCGAATTGAGGAGCGATCATTCCCACCTTATTCGGAGAGAAAGATCAGTTCGCTGGGATGGGGCGCATAAAAAAGTGGTCGCTGTGGAAGAGGAGTGCCTTGGCCGCCTGGTGCTCTCCCAAAAGAAATGGCCGGGGGCGGAAGCGGAGCAGATCAGCCAGTGTCTGCTGGATGGTATCCGCCAGGCCGGGCCCAGCTGCCTGCCCTGGCAGAAAAAAAGCCGGGAGCTGCAGGTCCGGATCCAGTCGGCCCACCTCTGGCAGCCTGATACATGGCCCGATGTGGCCGATGAAACTCTTCTCAAAGACTTATCTTGGCTGGAACCATATCTGGCTGGGGCCAGGGGCCTGAATGACCTAAAGAAACTGGATCTGGCCGAGATTTTATTTACCCGGTTGTCCTGGCGGGAGCAGCAGGAGCTGGAGCGCATAGCCCCTACCCATCTTAAAGTAGCGAGTGGCTCCAGGATCAAGCTTCGCTACCAGCCGGGTGAGTCACCTGTCCTGGCGGTGAGGATTCAGCAGCTGTTCGGCTGCAAAGAGACGCCGACTGTGGCAGGCGGCAAACTGCCGGTTCTCATCCACCTGCTCTCCCCGGCCCAACGGCCGATCCAGATCACTTCGGATCTTGCCGCCTTCTGGCGCACGACTTACCATGAAGTAAAAAAAGAACTGGCCGGTCGCTACCCCAAACATTACTGGCCGGAAAACCCGCTTGAGGCCGAGGCCACTAACCGGGCGAAGCGGCGGAAACGTTAACCTAGCCTTTGTTGGGAGTCAGAAAAGCGTGAGAACACCTTTGGTCAGCAAAATCAACTGTTACCGAAATTGATGAATGACCGCGCTGTTTTTTAACCTAAGCAGGGCTCTGGTGGTCCATCAGGCGATTCGTAACCACTTGAAGTAATCGACATTTCTGGTAGAGGTTAACCCTATCCACTTAAAAATCGACCGGCATTTCACAAGATTCAGCAAGGAGAATCGAGGCAATGGACTATTTCAACAATAATCCAAGTAATGGGGAGAAATCATGAGAACCGGAGAAATCATTATTTATATATTGTTTGCCGCGACCGGACTGTTCTTGAGCTGCGTTGCCGTTCAGGCCGCAAGGATCAGCATGCCGAATGAACCCATTACCATAGGAGGTTTAAACCCGGTAAAATTCGACCATGTCCTTCATCGAAGTTTAGAAATTCCCTGCGGGGAATGCCATCACGACGACAAACATAACCCGAGAAGAGACGAAGATATCCTCGCCATTGCCGACGGCAAGGAGTTGCACTGCATAAACTGCCACAACAAGGATCTTGCCAATACTTTCTTGCAGAATCGGAAAGACATTTTCCATACCAACTGTAGAACCTGCCATGCGGTTGGTATCAACGGCAATAGGGGGCCGCGCAAATGCAACGGCTGCCATACCAAAAAAAGTGAAGGCGAGGAGGGTC
>JBDLIW010000171.1:0-3676 GCA_039714695.1 Thermodesulfobacteriota bacterium
CATTGCCTATTTTTTCTTGCCGCTATTATCGAGCATCGACTTCAGTTCACTCATGAACTCGCCCAGGTCTTTGAACTGCCGATATACTGAGGCGAAACGGACATAGGCCACTTCATCCATTTTGCGCAAGCCCTCCATAATTCGCTCCCCGATAAGATCAACCGGCACTTCTCTTTCGCCCATGCCCTGGAGTTCAACCTCCATCCCATCGACAAATTCTTCAATCTCGGTCATGCTCACCGGCCTCTTCTCGCAGGCCCTCTTCAGGCCTTCGACAACCTTGTGCCGATCCCATGATTCCCGCCGGCCATCCTTCTTGACCAGCATCGGCATGGTAACTTCGAGTCGTTCATAGGTGGTAAAGCGACGCTCACAGGAGTCACACGAACGGCGGCGCCGGGTAATGGTATTTTCCTTATTGAGACGGGAGTCGACCACCCGGTTTTCCAGATGACCACAATATGGACATTTCATAGTTTCACCATCATGGGAACTCGGGAAAACATCGAGGGGCGATAATCTGGCGGGCAGATCAACCCAACTGGACCAGAGGAATGCCGGCTTCCTCCATCAGAGAACTGGAGAGGGTATCCGCGTAGCCTTCCCGGTAAAAAACTTCGACAATCCCGGCATTGATCAGCATTTTGGTGCAAATGGCGCAGGGCATATTGGTACAGTAGAGAGTCGCCCCCTTGGGATTGGTACCATGGAGGGACGCCTGGATAATAGCATTCTGTTCTGCATGCAAGCCGCGACAAAGTTCATGGCGTTCACCGGATGGAATGCCCTGCTGTTCACGAAGGCAACCCACATCGAGGCAATGACTGATTCCTGACGGGGCGCCATTATAACCGGTAGAGATAATCCGTTTGTCCTTGACCAGAATCGCCCCGACATACCTCCGGGTACAAGTTGCGCGCTGCGCAACCAGTTCGGTTATCGACATAAAATATTCCTGCCAGGAAGGACGGGGATCACTCATGATCAGACGATCTCCTTCTGCAGATCGGGATAGAGGGGGAAGCGTTCACATAACTCGTGGACTTCCTGACGGATGGCAGCAAGCCCGTCCTCATCGGTGATATTACTGATTACCCGGTCGATCCATGAACCAAGCAGTTTCATTTCCGCCTCCGCCAGACCTCTGGTGGTTACCGCCGGGGTACCAATCCTGACCCCGCTGGTCACAAAACGCGGCTGGGTATCGAAAGGAACGGCATTTTTATTCACGGTCAGCCCGGCTTTTTCAAGGGCCTCTTCGGCATCCTTACCGGTGATTCCCTTGCTGGCAAGATCAACGAGCAGGAGGTGGTTATCAGTTCCGCCGGAAACCAGCCTGAAACCGGCGTCCTTCAAAGTTTCACCGAGAACCCTGGCATTCACGACCACCTGCTTCTGATATTCTTTAAATTCACTGGTCAGGGCCTCTTTAAAGCCCACAGCTTTAGCGGCAATAACGTGGACCAGCGGGCCGCCCTGAATACCGGGGAAAATATTACTGTTCAGTTTTTTGCCGAACTCTTCCCTGGCCAGGATCAAACCGCCCCGGGGACCGCGCATCGTCTTGTGGGTAGTGGTGGTCACAAAATCTGCATAGGGAACAGGTGATGGATGTTCTCCGGCCGCGACCAGACCTGCGATATGGGCCATGTCAACCATGAACAGAGCCCCGATTTTATCGGCAATACGCCGAAAATGCTCAAAATCGATCAGTCGCGGATAGGCGCTGGCGCCGGCGACAATCATCCTGGGGCGATGCTCTTCCGCAACCTTCTCCACCTGGGCCATATCGATTCTTTCGTTTTCCCGATCGACCCCGTAAGAAACAAAATTGTACAGCTTTCCTGAAAAATTAACCTTGCTGCCGTGGGTAAGATGGCCGCCATGGGCGAGGTCCATACCGAGAACGGTATCACCTGGATTGAGGGTGGCAAAATAGACGGCCATATTGGCCTGGCTGCCGGAGTGGGGCTGGACATTGGCGTATTCGGCGCCGAATATTTCAAGGGCTCTGCTGATCGCCAGAGATTCTATCTCATCGGCATATTCGCAGCCGCCATAGTATCTCTTACTGGGATAGCCCTCGGCATATTTATTGGTAAAGATTGATCCTTGCGCATCAAGGACCGCCCGGCTAACGCTGTTTTCCGAGGCAATCAGCTCAAGCTGAAAGGCCTGGCGTTCAAGTTCATCTTTAATAGTCTGGTATACTTCCGGATCAACTGTTTTCAGGCGGGACACTTTACAAGACCTTTAAGGTGGAGATTTAGACAAGGAAACGGCTGACTATGATTTATAACGACATCAACTGCTGCTGGAAAACATATCAATTCTGGTCTGATGGCGCCCTCCGGCGAAATCAGTTGCCAGCCAGGTCTTGACAATCTCCAGGATCAGCCCCGGTCCAACCACCCGGGCGCCAAGACAGAGGACATTGGCGTCGTTATGCTCCCGACTCATCGCAGCCGTAAAAAGTTCATGGCAAAGCGCAGCCCTGATCGATTCATGCCGATTAGCCGCCATCGACATGCCGATACCGGTCCCGCAAATTAATATACCCCGGTCGGCAGTACTTTCTACGACAGAGTCGCATACCGTCCGGGCAAAGTCAGGGTAATTAACAGATTGCTCAGAATCACAGCCGTGATCAAGGACCTCATGGCCGAGTGATGAAACCAACTCAACTACCTGAGCTTTGACATCAAATCCGCCGTGATCACAACCAATCGCGATTTTCACAATCTCTCCCTGAAATATAGATGAACCGTTACTTTGCGAACTTCTTCATCACCAGAACAGCGTTAGTTCCACCAAATCCGAAGGAATTTGACATGGCGGCCCGGATATTCATCTCCCGCGCCACATTCGGCACATAATCAAGATCACAGCCGGGATCGGGATTATTCAGGTTTATCGTCGGCGGAGCGACACCATTATGGATCGCCAGAGCCGTAAAAACCGATTCAATACCTCCGGCGCCGCCCAGCATATGGCCCGTCATGGATTTTGTGGAACTGATAGCCAGCTTAGAGGCATGGTCACCATAGACCCTTTTAATCGCCCCGGTCTCCACCACATCGTTAAGCGGGGTGGAGGTTCCGTGGGCATTAATATAGTCAATATCCTCAGGATTCATCCCGGCGTCTTTCAGGGCCATCTTCATACAGCGCACGGCTCCGTCACCATCTTCGGGTGGGGCGGCCATATGATATGCATCACCACTTAAACCATAGCCGGCAACTTCGGCATAGATTCTGGCGCCACGCTTAAGGGCATGCTCAAGCTCTTCAAGCACCAGCATGCCTCCGCCCTCGGCGATAATGAAACCGTCACGGTCATTATCAAAAGGACGGGAAGCCCCCTGGGGATTATCATTATTCCGGGAAAGGGCTTTCATGGCATTAAATCCGCTCACAGCCAGGGGGCAGATGGTGGATTCACTGCCGCCGGTAACAGCGACATCGCAATCACCACGGCTTACAGCCCGAAAGGCATCACCAACGGCATGGGTGCCGGCCGCACAGGCGGTGGTTACCGAAAGGTTAGGCCCCTTGGCCCCGATAATTATCGATACCTGACCGGCGCTCATGTTGGAAATAACCATCGGGATAAAGAAGGGGGTAACCCTTTTCGGCCCCCTTTCCAACAGCACCGAATGATATTTCTCGATAGCCGG
>JBDLIW010000172.1:0-3637 GCA_039714695.1 Thermodesulfobacteriota bacterium
CAAAAAACAGCCACCCGCCCCCATCCTTAAGTGCCCTGATGAAACTGAACAGGGCGAGAGTGAGAAAAAACATCGTCGGAATATCGACCAGCAGCAGCGGAACCTGGGTCAAAAGATAGGGCATTCCCAGCAGAAGCAGCCCCGCATAATAACCGGTCTCCCGGCCCCACAGGATTCTGCCGATGCCGCTGGTCAAAAGAACAGTCAGCGCAAAAAGCAGCGTGTTAAATGCCTGGATCACCACCCTCGATTCTCCGAACACCTTGAAAAGCAGGCCGTACAGGGCCGGGATAAGGGGCAGATCGGTCCAGGCGCCAATCTCGCCGCCCCACTCCCTGATAAAACGGGGAAAACCGTAGGTTGAAAGATATTTCGCCTGCAGGAAATAGCGGCCCGAATCGATCAATAGTTCCGGTTCGCTCCAGAGGGGGATTACCGCCAGGATGCTCAGCGAAAACAGCCCTACCAAGGATCGCCTAACCGGAGGGACCTTAGAGGAAACAATATAGGAAATAACCAGCGCAGCCAGCAGCAGGCCAATTATCATTGGCACCGATACCCCGGCAAAAACCCACTGCCAACCGGTGAGGGTGTTGTTGTCGAGAAAACGACAGATATAAAGAACGGGAAAAGAGAGCAGGCTTAAAAAAGCTATGAGGAGGATGCTTTCGTTCTTGTTCAACTCGCCCATGCCTGTTTCTGCTTCGCTGAAGATTACAGGACAATTACCTTGTCGGCGTTATGGTTCATCGCCGCATTATTGTACTGGCTGCTCCGTTCCAGGACTTCGGGCAACCCTGCCGTTTTTACGGCCAGGTCCTGAGCGCTGTGATCGCAGTAACTGCTCGTCACGTTGGCCAGGTCTGACAGGGCGACATAGCCCGCTTCTTCCAGGAGCCTGGTCCCGTCATCCATGGCGAAAATTATCACTTCATGTCCCTTCTCGCTGGCCGCCCGGGTGATGCCCGTCACTGCCGCCAGGTGTTTGTCCGTATTTACCAATATGCCAAGTTTCATATGTTTACTCCTGATAAATAATCTCGCAAAAAACTACCACGAAATGACCTTGTCGGCAGCAACGATACTATCGACAATCTCATTGTATTCCTTGTTTTCCTGAAGGTCGATGACAGTTACCTCGGATATTTTTTTATGCTCTTCTATAATTTTTTCAAGAAGCAGGTCAGGCTTCTTCGCCAGCAGATGCAAGATGGTCATAATTTCATTCTCCTCTATTAAGGTGCCTTTTCAGTCACCAAATCGCCAAAACAACCGGCTCCAGCCTCTTTCAGTAGGGAAGGACATGGTCATAGTCAAGCAGCCGCCCGGCAATCTCCTCGGCAGAGAGGAATTCCATGCCTTCATTCTCCCTGACGTTTGTAAAAGCATTCATTTCCATGTCAACAATCGTTTCAAGATAAAGCTCATTACTCCCCTCGTCTTCTACCTTACGATCCAGGACATAGACATCGATCACGTCATCGAGCAGAATTATCCCGACCGCCATCCGCAACGCTTCTCCCTGTCTGTCCCGCACAAGTACAGCTATTTTTTTGGTCATTGCATCCTCCTGTTTTATCCTCTCTTATCAAGGCTCTCGGGCTCCATCATCGAAATGCGGCATGTCCGGCGGGCCGTAAACCGCCGGACATGCCAAGTGCCCTTAAAGTCGCCTTAAATAAAGACAACCTCGATAAAGGAGGGTTGGCACCTCGTTATTTTCTAATAATAAAATGAATCAAACCTTTCTCATCCCGGGTCTCGACCAGTTCATAGCTTCCTCGTCGGCATAGGGCTGGGATAGAAACCTTGACCGACTTGTCGCTGCATACCACCTCAAGTAGCTCGCCCGGTTTCATATCCTCGAGCTTCTTGGCCGTAATCAGGCTCGGATTGGGACAAAGCAGGCCGCTTAGATTAAGGAACCTGTCAATTTTCTTACCCTCAGCCATGTCTCGCTCCCTCCGACAACCTCTCGGCTTGTCATTTAAGGTCAGAACCGGATCGCCCTTTCTCCGGGATAAAATTGCAAAGATAATGCCATCGTTGAAATCCTCCGGGGGTTAATATCGATTGAAAGTGCCAAACCGTTGTTCCTCTTGGGAAAAGCGCAAAAATAATTATAATTTGCCTGGCCGTTCGGCCCTCGACTCCCGACATGATTGTGCCATTTGGCACACCTGCAGCCAACTCCCTGCGCTAAAGGGTCCAGGAATCATCATGTTTCCGGACCTGTTCGACCATCTCTCCTGGTTAACTATACAATTGCAAAGGCTTAAAATTGCCTGGTGGACTACATGCTACGATTTGACAACCACCACCATATATTGTTCCATACATTGTGGTATGGATCATGCAGTTAACCACGTGGATGTTAACCCCAGACGGTTTATAGATTACCCATGACCTGGCCGACCGCTTTCACAGAAAAAGAGTTTTTGCTCAGATATCACACAGGCGAAGAATTCCTGATCGCATTCATCTGCCTTATCATCGCCTCCAGGTTGACCCAGCGGTTCGCCTCTACCGGACTGCCCCTGGACCAAGGGCAGAAAAGCCGCTCGGGACTGGCCTGCGCCGCTTTCCTGATCCTGGGGATCAGCAGCCTCTTCCACGCCATTATCCACGCCTGTCATTTGAACCAGAACCTCCTGTACCAGACGCTGCTAGGCTACTCTTTCGGACTCCTGACCCTGATCGTGGCCATCTCCTCCGAAGACCCCCGAAACAAAAAGATATTCCTGCTTCTCTACCTGCCGCTGCTCACTTTTCTGCTGCCGGGTGTTTATGAAAAATTCCCGATTTTCGGCCAGTTTCGCCCCCTGGTGTGGATCAGCATCGCCTATTTGAGCGGGCTTCTCTGCATGCTGCTCTTTGCGGCCTTTTACCGGATGCGGAATAAAAGCATCCTCTGGTCGGCCTTGGGCTTTTCACTGATCTGTGTTTCTGCAACCTTCCTCTTTTTCCCGGCCCCGATCGGCTCTTCGGTCTGGCTGCACGGCCACCTGTTTCGGCCGGTGGGCTTCATCATCCTGCTGCTGGTTGTCGACCGCTCGACTTTCTCCCGTTTGGGCTCGAGTATTCTTTACCGGACCCTGACGGCATTCAGTCTGCTGGTTGCAATCCCCCTGCTGCTTTTCGGCACCGCGATCTTCTATGAAAACATCAACCCGCTTGATATTGAGGGCCGGAGGTTGTTGCTCTTCATCCTGCTGCTGGTTTCCTTTGCCGCCACCCTTATCTTCGCCCTCGGGGTCATTATCCGGCTCATCCGACCGATTCTGCTCCTGAAAGAATCCGTCGACCGACTGGTCGATGAAGGCTTCAACGAGAGCATCCCGGTTACCGGCCATGATGAGATAGGTGAATTGTCCGGTGCCTTTAATGAAATGGTCCTGAAGCTGGGCCACGCCGTTGACGAGCAGGAAAGGCTCTGCCGGCTGGCCGCCACCGGAGAACTGGCCGCCACCCTGGCCCACGAAATCAAAAACCCGCTGAACGCCATCGGCGGAGCGGCAGTCTACATCAAGAAAAACTATGACGGCAGCCTCATAGATGAATTCACCGGGATAATCTCTGACGAGACAGCCCGGATCAACAAACTGACCACCACCCTGCTCGGTTTCGCCAAACCGAT
>JBDLIW010000173.1:0-3607 GCA_039714695.1 Thermodesulfobacteriota bacterium
ACAGCTTTGCTTTATTTCCGCCAGCAGCAGCGTCATCTCCCTTCAGGAATTCCGCAGCAGCCATCGCAGCAAGTTCGGGCCTTTCCTGAAGAATAATGCGGGCCGCATCAGCCGTACACCTCCCGGTCAAACCCCGGCAAAAAGAAGATCGACCCTTGCGATCTTTCCTGAAATCGACCAGCAGATCACGGCAACAGACTGTCCCCGATGTCTCACGAAACCTGTCGTGAAATTCTCCGACCAGTTTTCTTAATCTCTTTTTACTCGGCGCCCCCTTTATGCCGGGGCCAAGAAAAAGCCCCAGGGCCATAACAGCTCCGGATATAGCTCCACAGACACACCCTGAATCACCAATCCCGCCCCCAAAACCACTGCCCAGGGAGACCGCCTGCTCATCAGACAGGCCTCCTCCCAGCGCCCTGTTTATGACCAGCAGGGATGATTCCGAACAACTCAAACGCCGGGACGAAAAATAGTATTCCGCCCTTTCGCCGGCCAGGCCGGCCAGGTCTGTTGTTTCTGAGGACTGTGGTCTGTCGCTGCCTATATTAAATAGTTTTTTTAACATCCCTCTCCCTGGATACGATCAGTTGGGGAAATACCGCTTAGTTCTTTTTGAAAACCAGGTTTCCCCGGTCGGTGTCAATGCAGATCCGATCCCCTGCCACGAAATTTCCGTCAAGGAGCTCCATGGCGAGGTTGTCCTGAATGTTTCGCTGAATCGCCCGTTTTAATGGCCTGGCCCCAAAAGCCGGATCATACCCCGCTTCGATTATGAATTCACGGGCACTGTCGGTCAGTTCCAGCTCCAGTTTCTGTTCTGCAAGTCTCTCTTTAAGCAAGGACAGCTGGATATCCACTATACGGCTTAACTGCTCTTTCGAAAGACTGTGGAAGATAATTGTCTCATCAATCCTGTTCAGGAACTCGGGTTTAAAATGCTGGCGAAGTATCTCGTCGACTCGACCGGCCGCCTCCCGGCGATTTTCTTCCCCCAAATCCATGATCATCTGGCTGCCAAGATTGGAAGTCATAATCAATATCGTGTTCTTGAAATCCACCGTCCGGCCCTGACCGTCAGTCAGGCGTCCATCATCGAATATCTGCAGGAGAATGTTGAAAACATCAGGGTGGGCCTTTTCAATCTCGTCAAAGAGTACCACCGAATAGGGCCTCCGCCTCACCGCCTCGGTGAGATACCCCCCTTCATCATAGCCCACATACCCAGGGGGAGCACCGATCAGTCTTGCCACCGAATGTTTTTCCATAAATTCGGACATGTCCAGGCGAATCATGGCATTTTCGCTGTTGAAGAGAAATGAAGCGAGAGTTCTGGCCAGCTCGGTTTTACCTACCCCGGTCGGGCCCAGGAAAAGAAACGAACCAAGCGGCTGGTCGGGATCCTGGAGGCCGGCCCTCGACCGGCGGACCGCATTGGCTACCGCCTTGATTGCCTCTTCCTGCCCGATTACCCTGCGACCAATCTCTTCCTCGGCGTGGACCAGCTTTTCCCTTTCACCGGCAAGAAGGTTGTCAACCGGAATCCCTGTCCATTTGGCAACAACCCCGGCAATATCTTCTTCGCTGACCTCCTCTTTCAGCATCTTTCGATCCTGCTGAATCTCCGCCAGCCGTTTGCCCTCTTCCAGCAACTGCTTTTCCAGATCAGGAATCATGGCATGGGTAAGCTCTCCGGCTCTGGCCAGGTCACCTTTGCGCAGGGCCTGCTGCTCATCAACCCTGGCCTCGTCAATGGCGGCTTTGATCTGCCGTATCTTCTGGATAGTATCTTTCTCGAGTTGCCAATGGCCCTTCATGCTGCTTAACGATTCGTTGATATTGGCCAGCTCTTCATCAACCCTTGCCAGCCGTTCCCTGGAGATTTTATCCTTCTCTTTTTTCAACGCTCCCCGCTCAATCTCGAGTTTAATCCGCTGCCGGTCAATCTCGTCAATCTCGGTCGGCATGCTGTCGATTTCGATCCGCAAACGCGAAGCCGCCTCATCGATCAGGTCAATAGCTTTATCCGGCAGGAAACGGTCGGTTATGTAGCGGTTGGAAAGAGTTGCCGCCGCCACGGTGGCCGCATCCTGAATTCTGACCCCGTGGTGGACTTCATATTTTTCTTTTATGCCGCGGAGGATCGCAATCGTATCATCAAGGGACGGCTCCTGGACCAACACTTGTTGAAAACGTCTTTCCAAAGCGGCATCTTTTTCAATATATTTGCGATATTCATTCAGGGTTGTCGCCCCGACACAATGAAGCTCTCCCCGGGCCAGCGCCGGTTTCAGCATGTTGGAGGCATCCATGCTTCCCTCTGCAGCTCCGGCCCCGACAAGGGTGTGGATCTCATCAATAAATAGGATTATTTCGCCCTCCCGGGACTGCACCTCCTTGAGTACCGCCTTTAACCGATCTTCAAATTCTCCCCGATATTTAGCGCCGGCAAGCAAGGAGCCAATATCCAAAGCCATAACCTGCTTATTGCGGAGGGTCTCGGGGATATCGCCGTTGACAATCCGCTGGGCGAGTCCTTCTACAATAGCCGTCTTGCCCACCCCCGGTTCACCGATCAGGACAGGATTGTTCTTGGTCCGCCGGGAAAGCACCTGGACCACCCGTCGCACCTCGTCATCCCTACCGATTACCGGATCAATCTTCCCCAGACGGGCCACTTCCGTGAGGTTTCTGGCATATTTTTCCAGAACTTGGTACTTACCTTCCGGATCCTGGTCCGTTACCCGCTGATTACCTCGTACTTCGGTGAGAGCCTTCAAGCATTTTGCTTTATCAAGGCCATATTTTTTTAGAAGCCCCCCAACCCCGGAGTCACCGGTTTCGATCATAGCCAGCAGAATATGCTCCAGACTGATATATTCGTCCTGCATGCCGGAAGCGATCCTGAAAGCCAGCTCCAGAATTTTATGACAGACAGCCGACAGAACCACCTGACTGACCCCGGAGCCACTGACACTCGGAATTCTGCTAATCAGCTTATCCGTTTCTCTCTGTAGAACCAGCAAATCCACCCCGGTCTTCTGCAGAATCGGGCTTATCACATTTTCAGAATCAGCCAGCATTGCCGACAATAAATGTTCAGGCAATATTTCCTGGTGACCTTTCTCGTAAGCGAGGCCCTGTGCGGCCTGCAAAGCCTCCTGGGATTTATTTGTGAGCCGCTCCAACTGCATACCTTACCTCCAAAGCTTCAATAAATTACAGCCATAGTGATTATCGTTGATTTAATTGTGCTTTACGAAAGAAATATTCTGACTGAAATCAATCCAGCATCTTCACTTGGTGAGAATCTAAGAATCACCTCTGATACTGTCAAGACTGGCCGCAAGTACACATTTACCGGGATCATTAATTAATAAATATTTTTTTCTATACCACACCGTGGTATTCTGTGTTATCCTCAAGAATAGAAATCGAACTACTGATAAAATATAATTATCCGGAGTTTCAAGTGGATAGTAAAGAATTTCTGAAAGCCCGTAAATTACTTAATAAAACCCAGAAACACCTGTCTGAACTACTGGGCATCTCCATAAAAGCCGTCCACAGTTACGAGCAGGGATGGCGAAAAGTACCTTCCCATGTA
>JBDLIW010000174.1:0-3602 GCA_039714695.1 Thermodesulfobacteriota bacterium
ATGTGCCTTCCCAGAAGAACAAGACTGAAGACCAGGTTATCGGGGTTATTCCAATCGATGCTATTTTTACCCCGATCCGTAAAATCAAGCCGGTAGTCACTCAGGCCAGGGTCGGTCAACAGACCGATTACGATAAGCTTACCCTTGAGATTCACACCGACGGCAGCGTTAAACCGGAAGACGCTCTGGCCTACGCCGCCAAAATTCTCAAAGAGCAGATGACAGTATTCATCAACTTTGACGAGAGTCTGGTTGAACCAGAGATTGCCCCAGAGGCTGATGTCGATGCGGAAGAGGTTAATCCGAATCTTGCCAGGCCGGTTGACGACCTGGAGCTTTCCGTCCGCTCGGCAAATTGTCTCAGGAATGCAAATATTCGGTATATCGGAGAACTGGTTCAGAGAACAGAAACCGAAATGCTTAAGACAAAAAACTTTGGCCGCAAGTCATTGAACGAGATCAAGCAGCTCTTGTCCGAAATGGAGCTGGGCCTTGGCTTGAAACTTGACGGTTGGGAAAAACCTGATTTCGCTGGCGCTCCAGAAGAACAGGACATTAACGAGAGGTTGTAGAAAATGAGGCATAGAAAAGCAGGCAGAAGGCTGGGCCGTACGACACCGCATCGTCGGGCTATGGTAAGGAATATGGTTACCTCTCTGCTGGAGCATGAGCGTATAGTTACCACCACCCCCAAGGCCAAAGAAGTACGGATGGTTGCGGAAAAGATGATTACCCTGGGCAAGCGCGGTGACCTGCATGCCAGGCGCCAGGCGTTGGCTTTTATTCGTGACAAGAAAGTTGTCGCCAAACTTTTCAGCGTCTTGCGTGAGGAATACATGGAACGCAAAGGCGGTTATACCAGAATCATTCAAACCGGTAATCGCGTAGGCGATGCGGCCCCGATGGCTATTCTTGAACTGGTAAACTACAGTGAAGACAAGGAAGTTAAGGTTGCCGACGCCGAGAACTAGCTAGTACGTTTCGCTATATAGAACAAAGGCCGACATGATTTCATGTCGGCCTTTTTTTTTGTCTTTCGAGTCAAGGATGAAGTCGAAGCCGATCCCCGGAAACTACAAGAAAAATCTACCCTCATAAGCGCATTCGGGGTATGTTATGTCCTTTCATTTTTAAAGTGGTTTATGTGCCTTGTCCAAGCCTGAAAGGCATGACAGAAAGTTAAGTAAAAGCCGAATTATGTTACTGGTTAACGAATCTCCATACGAGTTTACAAAAGACATTACCCCCAGCGATCTGGCGGCAAAGATCAAGCCTGAGGCCGACCTGTTCATTGTCAACGGTTTTCCCTCAGAGGCAACCGCTGTTCTTGAGGATGGAGACAGTTGCTGGTTGATTCGCAAGGGAGAAAAACCGGCTGCCGATGAAATGCAGCGGCTGCTGTATGCCAGACATACTCCGGGCGTTCACGATAAGATTAAAGACGCTGCGGTTGGGGTCATGGGCCTTGGTGGTCTGGGCTCCTTGGTAGCTATTGCCCTGGCCAGAATCGGAGTGGGACGTTTGTTGCTTGTCGATTTCGATGTGGTCGAACCAAGTAACCTGAACCGGCAGCAGTATTTCGTCGATCAGGTCGGAGAAAAGAAAACCGCTGCCCTGAAAGAAAATTTGTCCAGGATCAACCCCTATCTTGTCATCGAGACAGTCGATGCGGTTCTGACTGAGGAGTCAATTCCCGAGGTCTTTGGTGCGGTTGATGTCCTGGCCGAGTGCTTTGACGGGGCTGAGATGAAGGCTGCGGCCCTGCGCTGCGCGTTGACAGCCCTGAAGGGCAAGGGGTTTGTCGGGGCATCAGGAGTGGCCGGCTTTGAAGATAACAATACTGTCTGTACCAGGAAGATCAGGGACGGGGTTTATGTGGTAGGGGATGGTGAAACCGCCGCCCGGCCCGGGCAGGGGCTGATGGCCCCCCGAGTGGGGATTGCCGCCCATCACCAGGCCAACCAGATACTGCGCCTGCTGCTCGGTGAGGCTTAATTTTTACTTAAAGCAAAATAAATTATGAAGATTGTCTGTAACGGAAAAGAAATGACTGTGGCAGAGGGGCTGGCTGTTGAGTCCCTGCTGTTGGAGCTTGAATTGAATCCCGCCACCGTGGTGGTCGAATGTGACTCCAAAATAATCCTCAGGGATGACTATGAAACCACGATCCTGAAGGAAGGGTCAGTCGTGGAGCTGATAAAATTTGTGGGGGGAGGTTGATGCTTACCATAGCGGGCCATTCCTTTAAATCACGACTTCTGGTCGGGACCGGCAAGTTCTCTTCCCCGCAGGTCATGAAGGAGGCGATTGAGGCCTCCGGCAGTGAAATGGTCACCGTGGCCTTGCGGCGGGTTGATCTTGATGATCCTGCTGACGATATGATGAGCGTCCTTGATCGGGACAAATATGTATTTCTGCCCAATACTTCGGGAGCCCGTGACGCTGACGAGGCGATAAGACTGGCCCGCATGGCCAAAGCGTCGGGCGGTGGCGAATGGCTCAAACTTGAAGTGACTCCCGACCCGAGAACCTTGCTGCCCGATCCTATTGAAACCCTGAAAGCTACCGAGATTCTCGTCAAGGAAGGATTCAAGATCCTTCCCTATATGAATGCCGATCCCATCCTGGCTCTGAAGCTGCAGGATGCCGGGGCGGCCGCCGTTATGCCGCTGGGTGCCCCGATTGGCACCAACCTCGGAGTGTTGACCCGATTCCAGGTGGAGATCATCATTGAGCAGGCCCGGGTACCCGTCATTGTCGATGCCGGACTTGGGGCGCCGTCCCATGCCGCTGAGGCGATGGAAATCGGCGCCGATGCGGTATTGATCAATACCGCAATGGCCGTTGCTGGTGACCCTGTCAGGATGGCCAGGGCCTTTGCTATGGCGGTGGAGGCAGGGCGTGAGGCATATGAGTCCGGTCTCGGCAGGACCAGGAGTGATGCCGCCGCTTCTTCCCCGGAAGCCGGGCTGGGCTTTTTAGAATAAGATTTGCCGCCTTTAAGGCGTTTGCTAAAAGTTAAAATTACGGGTTCATCGTTAAA
This sequence comes from Thermodesulfobacteriota bacterium, assembly GCA_039714695.1. Taxonomy (GTDB): domain Bacteria; phylum Desulfobacterota; class Desulfobulbia; order Desulfobulbales; family JAGXFP01; genus JAGXFP01. Next base: position 3,044 of record JBDLIW010000174.1, read on the forward strand.
TGATGTTTGATCTATCGGCGCAGACAGCGGAGTTTAAAATGCCTGATTTCTCTGAGATCAGCGAAATTGTTTACGCCAGCGATTCGGCAGCGGTTGAAAAGGTCCTCCGTAAAGAGCGGCTTTCGCTGGACGATCTGGGGGTCCTCCTCTCGCCGGCTGCCGTTGACTTCTTGCCCCGGATGGCGAAGCGCTCTGCGGAGCTGACGGCCATGCGCTTCGGGCGGACTATCCAGATCTATGCCCCCCTTTATTTGTCCAGCTTTTGCGTCAACCGCTGTCTGTATTGCGGTTTTTCGGCTGAAAACAAGATTGAACGGCGCGTTCTTTCCCTGGAGGAGGCGGAAGAGGAAGCGAATATCCTTGCCGGTAGAGGGTTCGGTCATATCCTGTTGGTTGCCGGCGAGGCTCCTGCCAAGATGGGGGTCGAGTACCTGGTTGAACTGGCAGGCCGCCTGAAAGAAAAATTTGCCTCGATCTCCATCGAGATTCAGCCTCTGGACGAAGATGAATACCGGACCCTCTTTTCGGCCGGGATTACTTCGGTGGCCGTCTATCAGGA
>JBDLIW010000175.1:0-3600 GCA_039714695.1 Thermodesulfobacteriota bacterium
CGTCTGGCTCTGGAAGAGATGGATGGGGTAAAAACCTCTTTTGTTGAGGCCGTTGCCGAAGGGCCCGATTCTGAACGGGTTATTCTGAATATGGCCCGTAAAGGCTATGACGTCGTTTTTGCCACCAGTTTCGGATACATGGACCCGATGCTCAAGGTCGCTAAACAATTCCCCAAGACTACCTTTATGCACTGTTCAGGGTTTAAAATGGCGGACAATATGGGCAACTATTTTGGCCGCATGTATCAGGCCCGCTATCTTTCCGGTATGGTTGCCGGGGCCATGACCAAATCAAAAATTATCGGTTATGCCGCTGCCTTTCCGATTCCTGAAGTAATCAGAGGTATTAATGCCTTTACCCTCGGTGCCCAGGCAGTGAACCCCGATGTCTCGGTCAGGGTTGTCTGGACCAAGACCTGGTATGATCCGGCCACCGAGAAAGAGGCAGCCAAATCGTTGCTCGACGTCGGTGCCGACGTAATTGCCCAGCATCAGGATTCTCCCGGTCCGCAGGAAGCCGCACAGGAGAAAGGAGTCTATTCAATTGGTTATAACACCGATATGAGCCAGTTTGCTCCCAAATCACATTTAACCGCTCCAATTTGGAACTGGGCACCGTTTTATAAAGAAACCGTCAAGATGGTTAAGGAAGGAAGCTGGAAGGCTGCATCTACCTGGCCGGGACTGGCGGAAGGTATCGTCGATCTTGCTCCAATGAGCGATATGGTGCCCAAGGATGTGCAGGATAAGGTAATGGCCAAGAAAGAGGCCATCAAAGGTGGCGAAAAAATCTTTGTCGGTCCGATCAAAGACCAGAAAGGTGCTGACAAGGTCGCTGCTGGTGCTGCCATGAGTGATAAAGACATGCTCGGTATGACCTGGTTTGTGCAGGGCGTTGTCGGTACCACCGAATAATTTAATCAGGCTAACATTGCTGCGGCGGATGTCCATCTGCCGTCTTTTAGCGATTCTATGTCATTGCTGCGGGTCGTAAAAAGACAGGAGCCTCTTGGTTGGGGCTCCTGTTTTGTTTTATTGGCGGCAATTTGTATATCGCTGCTGCTCAGTGGCATCGTTCTTTTTATCGGCGGCACGTCTCCGGTTGAGGGAATCGTGGTGCTGTTCAAAGGGGCCTTTGGCAATCGCTACGCCCTCGAAGATGCTATTCTCAAGGCCACGCCGATATTTCTCTGCTCACTTGGAGTGGCCCTGGCTTTTAGACTGCAGGTGTGGAATATCGGGGCGGAAGGTCAGTTTGCCCTCGGGGCTGTTGGCGCCACCTGGATGGCCCTGTCATTTCCCGAAGCACCGGCATATGTTGTACTTCCCCTGATGATGGTCATGGCAGTTATCGCCGGAGGTATATGGGGACTGATCCCGGCGGTGCTGAGACAGAAGCTGAAGACCAATGAGATCATCGTCACCCTGATGATGAATTATATCGCTATTCTCATTCTTGATTACCTGGTCTACGGGGTATGGAAGGATCCGGCCAGTTTCGGTTTTCCGATGACGGCCGAATTTTCGGAAGCGGCCATTGTCGGCAAAATCGGCACCACAAATTTCAACTGGGGCCTGGTGCACTGCCTGGTACTGGGGCTGCTCTTCTGGGTGTTGCTGAGATACAGCCGTATCGGCTTTGAAATTAAGGCCAGCGGTGATAATGTCAGAGCCGCGAAATATGCCGGTATCCCGTACGATCGACTGGTTATGCTGGTTATGGTTATAAGCGGTGCCCTGGCAGCCTGGGCTGGTTTTCTCGAGGCATCGTCAACAATCAACAGGCTGCAGCCCAGTATCATGGCCGGTTATGGGTACACGGCTATTGTCGTAGCTTGGCTGGCGCGGTTAAATCCTTTCTATATAGCCATTGCCTCCTTTTCGCTGGCCGGCCTCCGGGTTGGCGTCGAGGGTTTGCAGCTCGACCTGCAGGTTCCGGCGGCTTTTGGCGGCATAATCGAAGGGCTGATTCTGTTAACGGTGCTGGCAGGCGGGCTCTTTACCCATTATCGAATCGCTGTCAGTCGGAAACAACATGAGCATTGATATTCTCATTCCGCTTCTGGCCGCCGCGGTCCAGTCCGGTACCCCGATTCTCTATGCCACGCTTGGTGAGATCTTCACCGAACGATCGGGCATTTTGAATCTTGGTGTCGAAGGGATCATGATTACCGGTGCTCTGGCCGGATTTCTGGTCGCCAAGGTAACCGGCAACCCTTACATCGCCTTTGTTGGAGCAGGACTGGCCGGCAGTTGCGCCGCCTCCATTCACGGAATTGTCTGCCTTGGCTTTCAGGGTAACCAGGTGGTGTCCGGTCTGGCCTTGACCATATTGGGATTGGGGGTGGCCAACTATTTTGGTACGCCCTATGTGGGTTTGACTGCCCCCGGTTTTGGTCCGCTGCCGATCCCCTATCTCTCTGAGATACCTGTTGTCGGCCCGATTTTTTTCAGCCAGGATCTGCTCGTCTATATCACCTATATTATTCCCTTTCTGATGTGGATCTTTCTCTACAACACCAGATTCGGTCTCAACTTAAGAGCCGCCGGGGAGTATCCGGCAGCGGCGACGGCCGCCGGCCTAAATGTTGTCGGCTACCGCTGGCTCGGCATCCTCGCCGGCGGATTTTTCATGGGACTTGGCGGTGCTTATCTATCGCTTGCCTACACCCATCTATGGACCAATAACCTTACTGCCGGCAGAGGCTGGATTGCCGTGGCTCTGGTTATTTTTGCCTTCTGGCGGCCGGGCCGGGCCGTTTTCGGCGCCTATCTGTTTGGCGGTATCATGGCGCTGCAGCTGCGTCTGCAGGCGTCGGGAACCCAGATCCCGTCATCACTGTTGTTGATGCTTCCTTACCTGCTTACCGTGGCGGTACTGGTCTTATCCTCCTGGCGTCGAGGCAAAACCGATGCACCGGCAGCCCTTGGAACTAATATTTTACCTGCTGACTAAACAGATGAACAACCCTGATAAATTACTAAATGAGGAAGTCCTATGAGCAGTAATGACTATCGACGTACCTATCCGATATCCTGGGAACAGCTGCACCGTGATTCCAAGGCCCTGTCCTGGCGCCTGCTCGATATGAGCTATTTCAAAGGTATAATCGCCATCACCAGAGGCGGACTGGTTCCCGCTGCGGTCATTGCCCGGGAGCTCGATGTCCGTCTGGTTGAAACGGTTTGTGTCTCCAGCTACGACTGGAAGGATAAGCAGGGTGAAATTGAGATTTTAAAGAAGTTTGAGGGCGATGGCGATGGCTGGCTGCTGATTGACGACCTGGTCGATACCGGCCGTACCGCGACCGTGGTCAAAGAGATGGCTCCCAAGGCCCATTTTGCCACCATCTACGCAAAACCTGCCGGCCGGCCGCTGGTAGATACCTTTGTTACCGAGGTCAGCCAGGATACCTGGATACTCTTTCCCTGGGATGCCGAATCTCAATTTGTCCAGCCCATAGCCGGGCAGGAAAAGTAATACTGCTTAATCTATGAATGACACACCGGTAATAAGACTGGACACAATCTCCAAATCGTTCGGCGATGTCAGGGCCCATCATGACATCAGTCTTGACATCAGAGCAGTGCGTATTCTTG
>JBDLIW010000176.1:0-3567 GCA_039714695.1 Thermodesulfobacteriota bacterium
TCGCATCGGATTCTCCGCTCTTGCAGGGATGGTCTTGTTCCTCTCTGGCTGTGCTAGTGTGAGGGAAGCCAAGCGACAGCCAGCGGATATCCTCTTCCCCTATCTCCTGGTCGAGGACATAGACAAGGCTGGATTAAACGAACCTTCCGGTATCTGCTTCCATACCCGGCGGGGGACGCTGTTCGTCGTGGGAGACGATGGTGACGTGGTCGAGATCGGAACGGACGGTACTTTACTGCATGAAAAACGCATTCGCGCCGCTGATTTCGAAGGAATCACCCACAATCCCTCAACCGGCCTATTATACATTGCCATCGAAGGCGAAGAAGTTATCATCGAGATCAACCCGGATACACTCGAAATCCTGCACGAATTCCCTCTACCGAGAACCCTCAATGGCAAGACTGTCTTACAGTCAGGAGGTCGCGGGATTGAGGGTATAACCTTTGTACCTGATTCCGACCATCAGGAGGGAGGTACATTCTATGTTGCCAACCAGGCCCTTAGTCTCACCGACGAGCACGATCTTTCTGTGGTAGTCGAGGTAGAGCTTCCTTTACGAAGCGACGTCGGCGAAGCCGCACTCATTGGGTATTTCACTCCCGAAGTCATAGACTTATCAGGACTGCACTACGATCAGGCCACAGACCACCTGTTTGTAACAAGTGATGCAACCAACACGATCATGGAATACTCACGGCAAAACAAACTCATCAATGCATGGGCCTTGCCGGGGAACAATCAGGAAGGAATCACCTTCGACAGTGATGGGTTTGCATACATTGCACAAGATTCAGGTGGGATCATCAAACTCAAGGGGCTTCAATAGAGATGATGGGATTAGAATCGATTCCTTCGGCTGCATGCGACGCTGCGCAGACGCTCCAATCTCCCCTAAATGTCATCCAAAAATCTGGTGAAACAACATGAACGAACATGAAAAGATAAACTACGTTGAGTTTCCTGCTAAAGATATTGGGGCAACCAAAGCGTTTTTTTCAAAGGCATTCGGTTGGTCGTTCGTGGATTACGGACCGGAATACACGGCATTCTCAAATGAAGGACTTGATGGAGGATTTTTCAAATCTGATTTAACTACATCAACAGATAACGGCAGCGCCTTAATAGTTTTCTACAGTCAGAACCTGGAACAAACCCAAGCCAAAGTCGAAGGAGCAGGTGGTTCTGTAATCAAGCCAATATTTCCGTTCCCGGGCGGCCGTCGTTTTCACTTTGCTGATCCAAATGGCAATGAATATGCTGTCTGGTCAGACGCAAATGCATAGCAAATCATCAGGTTGGGTTCAGAAACGAAACCCAACTCCAAACGGGATTAATCATCGATGAACGATTCAGTCCAGATAATACCTTTAGCCAACCTGGCCCTCGCCTTCATCCCGGCCTTCGTAGTAGTGGTAATTGCCCGCAGGTGGTCCCTCGGTCACGAGAACATGCTCTACGCCATCTCGCGGATGCTGGTCCAGCTGATGCTGATCGGCTATCTGCTGGCTTACATCTTTGATTCAGACAGTGCTTTCGTGGTGCTGGCGGTGTTGACGGTGATGGTTTTGGCCTCCAGCTGGATTGCGCTGCGGACGGTCAAGAGCAGACGAAAATCCTTATATACCAAGGCGCTATACGCCATTACCCTCGGTGGCGGCTTAACCTTATTCATTATAATCTGGGGAGTGCTGACCCTTGATCCCTGGTACTGGCCCAGCTATGTAATACCACTGGCCGGAATGATCTTTGCCAACGCCTTGAACAGCGTCAGCCTTGCCGCCGACCGGCTGGCGGCGGAAATTGACAGAACCGCCGATTATATCGAAGCCCGTAATATAGCCTTCAGATCATCGATGATCCCCATAACCAACTCGCTTTTCGCCGTGGGCCTGGTCTCGTTGCCGGGCATGATGACCGGCCAGATCCTCTCTGGAATCTCCCCTCTTATTGCCGCCCGCTACCAGATAATGGTTATGTGCATGGTTTTCGGCTCGGCTGGTATTTCTTCGGCCTGCTTCCTCAAATGGGTCAGGTCCGATTTCGAAAAACCAGCTGACGATTGAAAATATGCTGCGGTCGCCAATCTCTCCGTCAATAGTAATGCTCACGGCGGCAAACCTTATACCCTTCCCGGAGTAATAATGTTCGGCTGGGATGCCGCCTTTATTGTCTTTTTGTACTGGACGGAGAATCTGGTAATCGGCTTTTACAATATATTGAAAATTACCCTGCTGAAATCAGAACACCCCGCCGGGCACCTCGGGAAGCTCCTGGCAATCCCCTTTTCCTCCCTGCATTTTGGCGGATTTTGCGCCGTACATGGTTTCTTTCTCCTGACCTTCTTCAAAATAGGCGGCGGCCCCGGGGAAATATTTTCCGAGCAAAGCTGGCCAGGGCATCTCATCTTTTTACAAATGCTGTTTTCGGTGATTAAAACCCTCTGACATAATCACCCACCGGGCATGGCGTGGCCCGTCCTGGCTCTGCTCATCAGCCACGGGATTTCCTTTCTCGCCAACTATCTTGGCAAAGGGGAATATGGCGCACTGACCATCAAAAAACTGATGAATCAGCCCTACAAACGCATCGTCCTGCTACATATAGCGATTATCGCCGGCGGAGTGCCAATAATGATCATCGGCTCACCGACACCACTGCTCTGCATTCTGGTGCTTCTCAAGGTGGGGATGGATATCTACTTCCATCTACGGGAACACGCGCCGGAGAAACAGGACGAAGGGAAACTGATCTTCCCGTAATTATCAATTACGGAGCAGTTCAGCCTTTCTTAGGAACCAGCAAGATCAAAACTTCCAGATTAGCCGACCCGGGGAACATATCAAGGGGCACAACTTTCTCAACACTATAGCCATTATCCCGCCACTCTTTAAGAGATTCAGGAATCTGATCTACCCCGCAGAAGACATGGAGCACCTTGCCCGGCTGCTTCTCACCGATTGCCTCTATCACCCCTCTCTGCGGACCCAGACGGGGAGGATCAAGGATCAACGCCACCGGTTCGGTTGACAGGGGCAAGAGATCGCTAATCGCCTTCGGGGTTATCCGGCGGGCAACAAACCTGGTTTTGGAGCCGGTCTTGTTCGGTCGGGCATTGCTCTGCGCCGCCCGGATAGAGGGACCCTCACTATCTATCCCGATCACCTGTCGATAATCCTTCGCCAAAAAATGGCTAAAGAGGCCATATCCGCAGTAAAGATCGGTGAGCCGTTCATCTTTCTTCGGGGCAAGCAATTCCTTCGCCTTCCCCAGCATTTTGACGACTATAGACTCATTAACCTGGGAAAAGGAAGTCGGGTGAAAATGAAAACGGCAGCCGCCATGTTTCACCTCAAGCTGGCCGGGGCCGAACAGTTTCTTGAAGTTCATCTTATCGTCGGGCCGGCGGCTTTCAAAATAATAATCGGAGCCGGTCGGGTCCAGGTAGGCAAAAGCTGCTATTACCGGTTCCGGAAGTTTCTGCAGGTGTTCCGCCACCATCTTCAGCTTCCTGACCAGGGGGCCGTTCATCTTCCTGACATTAAAGATAACCGCCCTCTCCTTATA
>JBDLIW010000177.1:0-3543 GCA_039714695.1 Thermodesulfobacteriota bacterium
CGGACATCATCCGCTTTAAGACGTGCCTGAACTCGACTATATCGAATGGCTTCAGAAGATAATCAACCGCCCCTGACTTCAGAGAATTAACCGCCGATTTGGCATCATCATTACCGGTTAGCATAATGATATCCGTTTCCGGGGAAAGGTCATGGATCGGGCCGATAAGTTCTATGCCATTTGCATCCGGCAGGCCAATATCAAGAAAGACCAGATCGATAAGCTGGCTTTCCAGAACACCGAGGCCTCCCTCACCGGTTTCGGCCGCAAACACCTTATAACCTGCCTTTTTAACCAAATCAGTTATTACAAACCTGAGGTCCTCTGAATCTTCTATGATCAGTACTTTTCCCATCGTTAATCCACACTGAAAAACAGAAAAAATGTCGTACCCTTCGACTCACTACTTTCCACATGGATGCCGGCATTATTCTCTTTCAATATCCTGAAAACAATCGCCATGCCCAGGCCTGTTCCGTCATGTTTGGTAGTAAAGAAAGGTTCAAAGACCCTGTCGACAACTTCCTGCGGCATGCCGCAGCCGCTATCCCTGAAATAAACCACAACATATTTCTGGAAAGTTTTCAACCAGGGGAATTTATCCCTGCCGAAACCCTCCCGGTCTTCGCCCAGATACTCAGCCTTAATGTCGATACTGCCACCGACTTTGATCGCATAGATCGAGTTCAGCATCAAATTGAGTAAAACCTGCTGAATCTGATTGGGATCGACCAGGATATCCGGAACGTTTTCCGGATATTCTTCATGCAGTTCAATCCCGCATTTGACCATTTTATTACGCATGAAGGGCCTGATCTCATCAACGATACTTTTGAGGGCAACCTTCTTCTTCTGAGGCTTGGGCGGCCGGGCATATGTAAAAAAATCGGTCAGAATAACATTAAGTCTGTCCACCTGCCGGATAATTCTGCCAATATACTCCTTCTTGCTGTCACCTTCGACCATCTGTTCATCAATAGCCTGGGACATTGTCATTATTCCGGCCAGGGGATTTCTAACTTCGTGGGCAACCGCAGAGGCAATTTCAGCAATGGTACTGAAACGATTCATCTTTTCCATTTCCGCCTGGATTTTGCGGTAGTCGGTAACATCCTTCAAATTAATGATGATCCCCATACCAAGTTCCGAACCATCTTCACGCCTGGAGACCGTCATATATTCGATAATCCTCCGCTGGCCATCTTGATGAACCAGGGGTATTTCGCTTCGCTTGACCCCTGCCAAATCTTCGAGTTTCATCAGGCTTTCCACAACATCCTTCTCAAGAAAGTCAAGCAGGGTCTTCCCTTTGATATCATCCTCTTCAAAGCAGCCGATCATCTGCCGGGCAACCGGATTGCTCTTTTCCACCCGTCCCCCGCCATCAAGAACAATGATCCCGCTGGCCATACTTGAAATAATCGACTCATTAAAACCTTTCTCATTGTCGAGATCTTTGATCGTTTCCCGCAACCCCTGGACCAGATCTTCGAGTTGCCCTTCCATCTTACGTCTCTCAACAATGCCGGCAACAACATTGGCAATGGCAGAAATAGTTTCCACCTCAAGGGCATCTGACTGATGTCCCTCTTCAATGTACAGGGCAATAACCCCTAATACCGTTTCATTGAATTTTATCGGCACACAATAATGGCCATGGGGTTTCATCTTGTCAAAAATGAAGTCGTGGCCCTCGTCAATACACTCCACAAACTGCATCTCGCCGGAGGTCGCGGCTCGCCCGCAGTGACATTTCCCGAAGGGTACCTGACAACATGTAGCAAGCTGTTGCTCTGAAAACCCCCGTTGGACTTTTAAAGACAAACTGTCCGGCTGATCACCGACCAGAAGAATGGCTCCGGTTGGTAAAAGCTTTATCGTCGGAATCGACAGGATATAATCAAGAATCATTTCCAGTTGCTCATCGAAAGGAACGGGCAACAGAGAGACGTTGAGGATGGAATTCATAATTCTTTGATTACGATAGGCATTCAGGAGAGCCTCTTGCCGCTGGCGCCGTTTGGAAATTTCCCTGGCAAAAACGAGGAATATTTCACCATTCCCATGGGCCACCCTAGACGAATCAAACTCAAACGGAACCGGTTCTCTCCCAGGACAACGGATCGTTCTTTCAAATTGAATTTTGGGGTCACCATCCGCCGCCAGAAGAGCGAGGAACTCCTCATCATTGTCTCCATCGACTATGACGACCTCATTAAGCCCCTTACCGAGGACATCATCGCTGCTTCTACCGAAAGCAATTTCGGCGGCAGGATTCCATGAAGTTATCGCCCCGTCCTGGTCTGCGGTAACAATGGCCATCGAGGCATTGTTTACAATTAGTTTGTTTTCCATCCGAAAAGACCCCTTTATCTACGCCAGTGAAAAGCACCGCAGCAACCAGGCAACTACCTGAAATTATTCTAATAATTCCAGAACAACACAAACAACCGACAAATAACATCTATAAAAGACCAATCGTACGCGGTACCACAGTGTGGCACTGAATATTCTCAGCCCAGCTTTTTCTGTCAAGGAAATTATGCCCAGGAGAACAAAAAGAAGCCCCTTGCTTCAGACAGGAATTTACTGGAAGTGGAGCTAGAAATCAGAGGAGATCTGCCAGTAGTTGGTGAATATGACTATTGGAGGCCAGGATCTCGGGGAAATAGGGGCTGAAATCTCCACCCCGATAATCAGTAACAACTCCTCCCGCTTCTTCGACCAGTAACTGCCCTGCCGCCGTGTCCCACGGTTTAAGGTTCATCTCCCAGAAACCATCAAGTCGACCACAAGCGACATAAGCCAGATCCAGGGCTGCTGCTCCGGCCCAGCGCACATCCCTGACTCGTGGCAAAATCCGACTCACCTGCCCGACAACCAGATCGAGATGCTTGCCAATATCATAAGGAAATCCGGTTGCCACAAGACTCTGAATCAACTTATCTTCCCTGGAAACGGCTATCCGCTTACCATTCATCCAGGCCCCTCCTCCCTGCCAGGCACAAAACAACTCATTATGAACCGGTGAGTAAATGACCCCCATTTTACTCTTCCGATCGACACTATAGGCAATCGACACTCCGAAGTAAGGGAAACCATGGGCAAAGTTTGTGGTGCCATCCAAGGGGTCAATTATCCATACTTCCCCTTCAGGAATTTTTTCATAATCTGCCTTTGACTCTTCCGCCAGCACAGTGGCTCCGGGATACCGCTGTTCCAGAATAGAAAGAATAGCCTTCTCAGAAGCAATGTCGGCTTCAGTTGCCAGATCTATTGCTCCTTTCAATCTGATCTGGTGAGGTTTTTCATACCTCTCCATGATCAGGTCACCGCCCTTCAGAGCCGCCAGGGCTGCCGCTTTTAATATTCCCGCCGTCTCGTGACCACAGCTTTCCAGACATTTTTCAATTATCTTCATACCCTGTCGTTCCTCCACAACAGCTAACAACTGCTCAGTTGCGAGCAAACTAATCCCGCAGACATTTATGAAGTATCTCGATCCCGTCCGGGGTAAATGGTTTTTCCGAGCTTATATCCAAG
>JBDLIW010000178.1:0-3495 GCA_039714695.1 Thermodesulfobacteriota bacterium
TTGGTTGCGGAGATTGAAGTGGACGCTATCCATGCGGCCCGGGAATACGCCCGGGCCAGCCTGGTTGCCGGGCTGGAAAAGGGTCTGGTCGATTGTTATCATGACAACTCCATTAAGAAACCCTATCGTTACGATCCTGTCCTGGCCGGACGTCGCCGCCTGAAAAATCTGTGTCTTTCATACCTGGTCCTGCTTGGCAGGAGTGAGCATGAGGAACTTTGTTTCAGGCAGTTTCAGGCGGCGGATAATATGAGTGATGAAATAAGCTCCCTCCAGACCATGGTTCATGCCGGCGCTCCGCAAGCAGATGAAGCCCTGGCTCTCTTTGAGGAGAAATGGCGGAATGATCCACTGGTTATGGACAAATGGCTGGCGGTTCAGGCGACGGCGCCGCTGCCCACCACCCTCGAAAGGGTAAAAAAACTGATGGACCACTCCGCCTTTGATCTGAAAAACCCCAACCGGGTCAGATCCTTGCTGGGAGCATTTTCACAAGGCAATCCGGTAGCGTTTAACTGTCCAAGTGGTGAGGCCTATGGGTTTATGGCAGGGCAGATACTGGAACTGGACAAGGCTAATCCCCAGATTGCGGCCCGGATGGCCGGCTGTTTCAGCCGCTGGCACCGCTTTCCGGAGAAGAACAGGGCGTTGCAGGAAAAACAGCTGGAGCGGATTAAGGGTAGCGGCAGTTTATCGAAAGATCTTTTCGAAGTGGTTAGCAAGACCCTGGGCGATTAACCCGGGCATCTCGACTGCTGAAAAGCCCGGGTTGGTTGCTGGATCCCCCCCCAGCCACCGTGGCGTATTCAGCTGGGGCTATTTGTTTTGTACTGCCTGATCCATCGCCTTCATTCTTTCCTCTCCCAGGTCTTTGGTCGCCCTGGCCTTGTCCAGAGGAGTCCTGATTTTCTTCACGGCGGCATCAGCCGCTTCCGTGGTTATTTCATCCACCTTGTCCGATGCCTGCTCTGCGATGTTGCCCTCTTCGCTTGAGCAGCCTGCGAATAGCAGAACGGGGGTGATAATCAGCAGGGTCTTGATGATATTTTTCATTGTTGCCTCCATTATTTATCTTCTGGAACCCTGGCAAATTGCTCGGGCTGGGTTTTCCAGCGTTTATGCATCCACACCCACTGCTCGGGGAAGCGCCTGATCATCGCTTCATAGGCATCAGAGCATTTCTGGGTATTGATGGTGATGTCACTTTCTTCATTATCTGTTTTGACCAGATCAAGAGGCGGCAGGCATTCAAGCTGGTAGGTGAGATCTTCCTTAAGATACATGAAAACCGGGATGAGCGGTACATCAAGGCGTCTGGCCAGAACGGCCGGGCCGGTGGGTGTGTGGGCCGGTTTGCCGAAAAAATTGACAAAGGCACCCTGGGACTTGGTATCCTGATCGATTAACATGCCGACGGCCTCCCCTTTCTTGAGGGTCCTGATGATTTCCCGGGTGCTTTTCCCCCTGGCGATGTTGGTGTTACCGGCCTTATTGCGGATGTCGACCAAGATTCGGTCCAGCCGCGGGTCGAAGAGGGTGGTGCCGATCACCTTCATCGGATAATTGTTCTGGGCCAGCCAGGCGCCCAGGATTTCCCAGTTCCCGAAGTGGCAGGTCAGGAGAATCGTCCCCTTGCCGGCTTTAAAGGCCCGATCGAGGTGCTCAGTTCCCTTGGTCTTAACCAGTCGGTTGATGCCGTTGCGGATTATATTGGGCATCCGCAGCATATCTCCGGCAGCGGTGGCGAGATGGATAAAGATTCGTCGGGCCATGTTTTCAATTTCTGCCGGGTCTATGTCTGCGCCATAAACCATTGAGAGATGGTCGATGGTCCTTTGCCGGGGGCCTCTTGAAAGACGGAAGGCCAGACGACCAAAGAACTTCATCATCATCAGGGCTGGTTTCCTGGGCAGGAGGCGCAATACGGCTATGAATAGCCTCACCAATAAATAGAAAATATCGTCCCTGACTTTTTTATGTAATGGCTTATCACCCATAATAATTATTTAGCCTTTAATAACCTGTGAATATGGACTAAAATCTTACGTCGCTGTAAAGATGGTCGCAACCTGTAATTTGTGATGACGACTATAGTCAATTTCTTCAGGGAAACGAAAATTTTTTCTTGAAAAAATCTGGTCTGAATACTTTTATCACGAAGTACTCCCGACTGGCCAGGAGTGTTTTAGTCAGTTGAGAAGGCCAAGTTCTTATGGCACTGAATCTTCGTTTAACCTTATGTCTGATATTATGATCGCAAGCAAAGAAAGCGATAGCGGAAGCCCGCAGATGTCGATAACTACTCGATATGACTATATAAAACAGGACCTTCCTGGCGGTGACACTCTGTCGATTCTTGGGGTGTTGCCGAAAAGGTGGGGTCGGATGGACAGGTTGAGTCGCCTGGCCGTGGTGGAGGTTGGTAGGGCCCTTCGGCAGGCTGGACTGCTTGCTGCCGTGGATAATGGTTTTTCTGCTCGCGGTCGCGGCGGCCTGGTTGGTGTTACCAGGCGCGGATCCCTTGCTACCGACCTCGCTTATGCAGAAACCCTGAGGGAAGGTCCGGAGATGGCCAGTCCTCTGCTTTTCAGTTACACTCTGCCTAATACGGCTCTGGCCGAGGCGGCCAGTCATTATGGTCTGACCGGGCCGGTTTATTCGATTTTTTCCGAGTTGAATAAAGCGGGAGATGAAGATGCCGGACGGTGGTTGGCCGATGATCGCAGTCTCGAATTTATGGTCGTCGGAGACCTGGACTATTATTCAGGGTGTGGGCAGCATGACAAGGAAACTAATCAGTCTCAGAATCTTGAATCCTCTGAGGTCGTCACAGCAAACTTTAAAATAGTGAGTTAGATATGTCGCACATTACAATCGTTTACCCTAAATGGCCCAAGATTCCCGAGCAGACGGAGTTTCATCTGCCGCCTCACGGGCCGGTTTGTCTGGCGGCGGCGATTCCACCTGAGTATGAGATTCGGTTCGTTGACGAGAATGTCGATCAACTTGATCTTGATCAGGACACCGATGTCGTCTTGCTGTCGATGATGCTATCCTGTCAGTTGCATCGTGGCCTTGAGGTTGCCGCAGCTTACCGGAAGAAGGGCATAAAGGTAATAGCCGGTGGCATCAGTACCATGCTGCATGCCGAAGAGGTGGCAAACGGGGTGGACTCCATATTTCTCGGTGAAGTTGAGGATGGTCGTCTGGCCGGGGTCCTGGCCGATTGGCAGCAGGACGCTTTAAAGCCCAAATATGATTATTTCCATGACTTTCCGCCGATTGAATCGGTTGGTCCGGCCCGTCGTGATATTTTGAACCGGGAGCGTTATATCTATCGTGGGGTGCCGATGGTCGATCTGGTCCACGCTTCGCGTGGCTGCCGCTTTAACTGTTTCCCCTGTGCGACGGCCTATCTCGGTGGGCGCCAGTTCCGGCCCCGGCCTATTCAGCAAGTGGTGGATGAGATTGCGGCCATTGACAATAATCGTCTGT
>JBDLIW010000179.1:0-3494 GCA_039714695.1 Thermodesulfobacteriota bacterium
GCTTATTTGGTCATCATTACCATCGCATCACCGGAGCTATAGAAGCGATATCTTTCTGCCACGGCATGGCGGTAGGCAGCCATCATCCTCTCCCGACCCGCCAGAGCACTGACCAGGAACAGCAACGAAGATCTCGGCAGGTGAAAATTAGTTATCAGGTTTTCCACGACCCTGAACTTATAGCCGGGGTATACATACAACCCGCACCAGCCGTCAGTCGCCCGGACCGTGCCATCTGTGTCGGCAGCAAACTCCAAGGCCCTGGCGGTCGTCGTACCGACACTCCAAATCCTGCCGCCGGCAGACTTGGTATGATTGATCAACTCTGCCGTTTCAGAGGAGATTTCGACATACTCTTCATGGATTTCGTGATCACGAATATCTTCAACCCGGACCGGTGAAAAGGTGCCGTACCCCACATGGAGGGTCACACTGGCAATCTTTCCGCCCTTTGCTTCAATTGCCGCCATCAATTCCTGGGTGAAGTGCAGTCCGGCAGTGGGAGCGGCAACCGCCCCGGTCGACTTGGCATATACGGTCTGATAACGGTCCTTGTCATAAGCTTCTCCGTCCGATTCTCTTGCTATATAGGGCGGCAGCGGCACCTGCCCGAATTCGTCCAGCAAAACCGCAAGATCGCCTTCGTAGTAGAGAATAACCCTCGCCTTGCCGTCATCCAGATATTCAGCAACCTCCCCGGTAAGCCAGTCCCCAAAAAAGAGCCGACCGCCTTCCCGTGGCCGCTTTGAACTCTTCAAAAGACAGACAACCTCGGCGCGACAACTTTCACCTTCCCCTGCTGCCGGCTTTTCACTAACTTGTGGGAAACCCAGCAGAAACATTTCTACCCGCCCCCCTGTCTCTTTCCTGCCCAGGAGCCGGGCCGGGAAAACCCGGGTATCGTTAACCACCAGCAAATCGCCTGGGCGGATCAAACCGGTTAAGTCTCCAAACACCATATCCGCAAATTCCCTGCCATCCTGGAGAACAAGCAACCGCGACTCGTCCCTCCGGTCAGCCGGTTCCTGGGCTATGAGTTCCGGGGGTAGATGATAGTCATAGTCTTGAATGTCAAACAAAGGTATTACCTCGCATGAAAAATAACGTCCGGAAATTCTCGTTGGTACTATCGGATAAAGGTGAATAATGTAAATCGGGAGAAAGGCAAAGGAGAAGATAACCAGCAACCCGGA
Organism: Thermodesulfobacteriota bacterium; assembly: GCA_039714695.1. Taxonomy (GTDB): domain Bacteria; phylum Desulfobacterota; class Desulfobulbia; order Desulfobulbales; family JAGXFP01; genus JAGXFP01. The sequence goes on from JBDLIW010000179.1 coordinate 1,194, forward strand.
TCGGGTTTATCAGCCCAAAATCCCAGAGCGCTGGGAAAGATAGCATAAGCCCAAGCCAAGCAAGACTGCTATCCAACCAATTTTACGCAAAGAACCGGGCTTAACTTCAGCCAGTTGCCGCAACCAGTTCTGCATAGCTTCCGGGAAAGCCGCGTACGGCAAACCCTCGAAAATTAAAACCAGTCCGACCAAGGCAATAAGTGTCTTCAAGGAAAATCTCTCAGCAAGGTTTCGCGCCATCATCAAGCTTCTTCAACCCTTCGTAGCCATATCGCTTCAGCAAGGCGCTCATTGCTACCGGCGGGAACAGCGTCGTCACGAAGGCAACTACAACCAGAATTGAAAAATATACATCATTAATGATACCAAGTTCAATCCCAACCGAGGCAATAATCAGCTCTACGGCGCCCCGGCCATTCATCGAAACAGCGACCAGCGAAGTCTCCTGCATATTCATCCCGCCCATCCTCGCGCCCAGACCCGCTCCCACAAGTTTCCCCGCAATGGCAACCAAGAGCATTACCACAACCATGGTCAGGTGGGTCGAAAATATATCGAGAGTCATGTGGAAAGACAGGCTGACAAAGAATATCGGCCCCAGAAAACCATAGGTAATGGACACAAACCGGTCATTGATCTTTTGCATTAACTCTTTATTGACAATACCTTCTTTGACAAAAAGTCCGGCCATGTAAGCGCCAAGAATTATATGCAGCCCGGTAATCTCGGCAATCAAACCGAACAGCAACGCCACAATTAAAGCGAAGGTAAAGCCCATCGATTCCCGCGAAGAAAAATACTTCGACAACCTCGGATAAAACTGGAGGCCAATGCAGATTGTAACGCCGAAAAAAAGAACCAGCCTGAAAACAATATGAGTTATTGCCCCAAAATCAAAAGCTCCGGCGCTGGCTCCCGTGGCAAGGCCGATCAACGAACTGAAAAAGGCAAAGGAGAGCACGTCATCCACAATGGATGCACCGATGATTACCGGCGCAACCTGGTATTCGCATAGATTAAGATCATTCAGGATTCTGGCATTTACCGCTATCGCCGTAATTGACAGCGCCAAGCCGATGAACATCGCCTGCAGGCCATCAATCCCGAAGACCAGGACACAGAGCCAAAACCCGGCAACAAAAGGCACAAGGAAACCACCTATTCCAACCAGCAGGGCCAGCTTCCCCATTCTTTTCAAGGCATTGGGGTTGGTTTCCAGGCCTGCATAAAACATCAGGAAAAAAACGCCGAGTTCGGCCAGACATTCTATTGTGGCATCGGGGCTTATCACCCCCAGCACGCTCGGCCCGAACACAAAACCACCCAGCAACTCACCAAGCATTGGCGGCTGTTTGAGCTTGCGGAACACCACCCCCGAGACCCAGATCAATATCATTATCAAGAGCAGATTGATGGTAGGATCTTCTACACTCTGAAGTGATGTAAACATGCCGGACATTTCCATGCTTTCATTCTATCATGGGGGATAGCCCAGCAGATAATTATTTTGCCCAATACAAGCCAGTCTTATTTTCCCCCGAACCATGCACACTTCAGATTTCTTTTCATAATGACAAAAAAATCTGCCATTTCTTTCGACCTGGCACCCGGTCTCGATCAAATAAGCGAAACCTATCATGGTCTAAAGACCTCGCATGCTGATGTCACGAGTTACCCCACCTTAGATACTGCGCAAATTAACGATAAAACTCAACAGCGCTGCTTGCCGGTGTCCGCTGGAGCGCCTTGCTAAATGCCTCAACCCTTGAACGACAAGAAGAGAAGAACAAAACAAAACAGCAAGTAACCCAACCCTACCACAACCCATCTCATGAGCTTTTTCTCCACCTGCCGCCCCCTGTCAAAGATATTCCGGGTATAGACAGGATGCCAGCTGTCAGCTTTTCTGCCAATCAGCCTCAGACCCTCCCCTCTTCTCCTCCACAATTTTGCAAACACAGATCCCCACCCGTAAACAAGCCAGAGAATGTCTCCAGCCGGCAAGACAAAGAATTTTTCCCCACCTCTAATTCGCCTGCTGAATACCATCAATCCACAGCCAAGGGCTACCGGCCAAAATCCCTGCCAGAGAATATCCGACTCCAGCAAAGAAGATCCATACACCTTTCCCACGGGCCACACCCAAAGTAGACCACTTACTGCTACTACGGAAATGAACCAGGGAACAATAATTCGCGGAGAACAGACGCGCACCTCTCCTGATGATGGCTGCAGAATCCTCTCAAGGAAATGATATAGAAGGGTTGTTGTTGCGAAAGCCGAGAGAGGAAGAAAGGTGTC
>JBDLIW010000180.1:0-3491 GCA_039714695.1 Thermodesulfobacteriota bacterium
TAGAACATGTCGAGATCGACCCCAAGAGCGGTAAGTTGCTATACAGTACGATTGGCGGCACCAAGCCGAAGGGGATCTGTGGCTCGGGGATTATCGATCTGGTCGCGGCCCTGTACCTGACAAGGATTATTGATATTCGCGGCAAATTCCGGCTTGAGGAGCATCGGGAGAAGTTTATCGACACGGACGAAGGGTCTGCTTTTGTCCTGGCCGATGCGGATGAATCCGCCGATGGCCGACCGGTGGTCTTCGGCCAGGTTGACCTTGATGCGGTCATGCGGTCGAAGGCGGCCATGTACTCCATTTTGACTACGCTGGTCAACCAGGTGGGGACCAGTTTTGCAGAGCTGGACCGGATATATGTGGCCGGGGCTTTCGGTAGACATATCGCCCCACGACAGGCCATCACCCTGGGCATGCTCCCGGATCTGCCGCTGGCAACCTTCAGGCCGATCGGCAACAGTTCCCTGGCCGGAGCCGAAAAGGCCCTGCTCGATGAACGGGTAAGGTGTGACTGTCTTGAACTGGTCAGAAAAATCACCTATCTGGAACTGAATGTTAATCAGGAATTCATGATCCGTTTTTCCGGATCGCGCTTTATTCCCCACACAGATCACAGCCTGTTTCCTTCCGTGCCGTTCTTCAATGATAGCTGACTATCCCTCCGAGAATAATTTACAGGTTTTTTATTTATGCGAACCCCTTGTTTTCATGAAGTAAAAGCACTTAATGGTAGCTGATATTACACAGGGCTTCTTGCATCACCATAAAGTTCTATGGTAAATTCGATTGTTTTGGGAGGTCTTTCCATGGTTGTTGTTTGATCTGGAGAGGCCGTTTTAGCGAGTGCTCGCCCATAAATGGTCTTTTTGCCCGATAACTTTGTCGCTTCAGAGTCGGAAAGTGCTCACGTACTGAAGTACGCTGTGCGTTTCCGACATCTTTGCTCCTCGTTCTCAGACAAAAATCTCATTTCTGGACAGACACTGGCGAACAGGTTTTCCGGGGGAGTTTTTGAATAACAACGGATGCCGTAACGGGCAGAAAAGCAGAAGTCTTTCCAAGAGGACGGCCAAGGAACGCCTTCAGGAGTTCTGGGACATCTTTGAGAAGGACGATGACGTTCTGGTTGTCATCAACGCCGATCCCGATGCCCTGGCCAGTGCCCTGGCGGTCAAGCGGCTGCTGCGCTATCGGGTCAAAAGCATCACTGTCGCCTATCCCAACGAGATCAGACGCCTCAGCAATATCGCCATGGTGGATCTGCTCAAGATTCAGGGCGAGCGACTGCAGAGCTGCAAGCCCGACGATTATACCAAAAAGATCATTCTTGATTCCCAGCCCACCCATTTGCCCGTTTTTGAAGATCTGGAGTTTGATGCGGTCATCGATCATCACCCCGCCACCAAAGGCTGGGAGGCACCCTATGTGGATATCAGGAAGGATTACGGCGCCACGGCCTCAATGATGGTGGAGTACCTGCGGGCTGCCGAAATGAAGCCTTCGGTGGCGATGGCCACGGCCCTCTTTTACGCTATCAAGGTGGACACCCAGAATTTCGAGAAGAGGACCATCCCGGCCGATGCCATTTCGTTTCGCTATCTGTATAATATCGCCAACCATAACCTGGTCCGCAAGATTGAGCTGTCGGAGCTCAGAAAATCGGAACTGAACTATTTCAAGACCGCTTTCAACGAATATAAAATCAGCAAGAAAAGGCTCTATATCCATATGGGCCGCGTCAGGAGTCCCGATATCCTGGTGATTATCGCCGATTTCTTCAACCGGGTAAGTGAGATTTCCTGGGTGTTGGTCTCCGGCATCCACGGGGAACGGCTGGTGGTTATCTTCAGGAGTGACGGTTATAAGAAAAACGCCGGCAAACTGGCGGCGGATATTTTTTCCAAGATAGGCTCGGCCGGCGGCCATCGCGAAGCGGCCAGGGCCGAGGTGCCGCTGAAAGAATTTGAGATGGACGCCCAGAATTTTACGACCCAGACCCTGATGCGCCTTGCTACCAAACATTTAAAGAAAATGGATCCTTAAATGAAGCTAAAGCACGGGACCCTGGCCATGATCCTGGCCGGCGGTCGTGTCGATGAGTTGAATGTTCTGACCTATTATCGGCCCAAGTCGGCTGTTCCCTTCGGCGGATTTTCCCGCATAATTGACTTCCCCCTAAGCAACCTGATGAATTCCGGCCTGGAAAGGGTCGCGATCCTCAGCCAGTACCGCAATTATTCATTGATCAATCATATCGGTTCCGGCGCGGCCTGGGATATGATCGGCCGCAACCGCGGGGTTTCCATCCTGCCGCCTTTCAAGGGTTCGGAAAAATCGAGCTGGTACCGGGGTACTGCCGATGCGGTTCTGCAGAATCTTGACTATGTAAAATATCATAACCCTGAAGTGATCCTCATCCTCTCCGGAGACCATGTCTACAATATGGATTACCGGGAGATCATCGAGTACCATCGGGCCAAGGATGCAGACCTGACCATGGCCTGTCTGCAGGTACCGATGGACAAGGCCCATCGCTTCGGGGTGGCGGATATTGACGACACAGATGGTGAGATCGGCGGCCGGGTCCTGAATTATCATGAGAAGCCGACCGAGCCCGAGTTCAGCTGGGCATCAATGACCATTTACTGTTTTAAGCCCCAGGCCCTTTACGATGCCCTTGAAGGCGGCGGTGACACCGACAGTGATGTTGAATTTGGCCGGGATATTATTCCCCGGATGCTGGCTGGAGGTCGCCGGGTTTACGGCTACAAGTTTTACGATTACTGGGGCTACACCAGGACTGTTGATGAATACTGGCAGACCAGCATGGACCTTCTCGGGTCGGCTCCTCCTATTAAACTGGAAGAATGGGGCATCAGAACCAATCTTGAACATCGCTCGATCCGTGATTATCAGCCCCTGAAGGTCGGCAGTGGTGCCGAGATCAGCAACAGCCTGATCTACAACGGCTGTGAGGTGGATGGAGTTGTGGAGAACTCAATTCTGTTTCCCGGGATAAAGGTCGGTCGCGGCGCGGTGGTTCGGGACTCGATTCTCTTCTTTGATAACCAAGTGGGAGAGGAAGTCCGGATTCGCAAAATCATCAGCGATGTAAATGTGAGCTTCGGCCGCGGCAGCCGGGTCGGTGGCGACGGCGGTGCGGACGGGCCGGTTACAGTGGTCGGCTGGAGTAATGAAATTCAACCGGGAGCGGTAATCGGCCAGGGGTGCACCCTGTACCCGCATCTCGATCCGGCCCGACTGGCCGGTGAAATAACCGGCGGCGAGGTGGTCAAATGAAGTTTAGCTCGCCCTTTCATGACGACCAGACGGTTGTCCTCCTGCTGGCGGGAGGGGTGGGAAGCCGCCTGAACGTATTGGTCCAGGCCAGGGCCAAGCCTGCCGTGCCTTTCGGCGGCCTTTACCGGATCATTGATTTCAGTCTCAGCAATATTATGCATTCAGGCCTCAACCAGGTCGGGGTCCTG
>JBDLIW010000181.1:0-3490 GCA_039714695.1 Thermodesulfobacteriota bacterium
TGGCCGGAGATCTCCTGCCCTTCGCGGACCGGGAAATCAAGAACCGCTACTTCCTCTTCAACCTTCCCGGCACACTTGCGGAAGGCCCGCCGGTATATATCAGGTTTGAAACCGAGAGTTCCATGAACCTCCTCCTGACCCTCTGGTCAGGAGAAGCCTTTGCAGAGAGAGATCACCACGCCCAGTTCGGCCTCGGGCTTTATTACGGTTTTATCATGGTGATGACCCTTTACTCCATCCTGATGCTGATCACCCTGCGTGATGTAAACTATTTATATTACCTTTTCTTCATTGTTAACTTCGGCCTTTATCAGGCGACGATATTCGGCACCGCCTACGAATACCTCTGGCCGACCCTGGTCTGGTGGCAGAACTATTCGGTGCCGATCTTCGTGACATTTTCAGCCCTGGGAGTAGGCCTGTGCACCAGGGCTTTCCTGGAGACAAAAAGCCATGCCCCCTTCTATGACCGGTTTATCTATTTCATAAATATCCTTTGCCTAATCCCGGCCCTGATCTCGCTGTTCGGATATTACACCCTGGCCATTCGCGGGGCGACGTTCCTGGCCCTGATCCAACAACCCATCTCGGTGGTCGCCGCCATAATCTGCCACAAAAAAGGCTACCGGCCGGCCCGCTATTTTCTCCTGGCCTGGTCCATGTTTTTCTTTGGTGTTTCCGTCAGCGCCCTCCGGGCCTTCGGCTATCTGCCGGCCAACATCATCACTCTCTCCAGCCCGCAATACGGGGCCTCGATGACTATGATCCTGCTGGCCCTGGCCTTGGCCGATCGGGTGAATCTGATGAAGATGCAGACTGCCAAAGCGGAAGAGCAGTACCAGACCATCTTTGAAAACGCCAAGGAAGGCATCTTCAGAACAACTCCCGGGGGAGAGATCCTGATGGCCAACCAGGCACTGGCCGACATCCACGACTTCTCTTCTCCGCAAGAACTTCTCCGAACAGTTACCAACATCAGAGATTTTTACGTTGACCCGACCCAAAGGGATGAAATCTTACAGGAACTGGAGGAACACGACTCGTGCACCAACTGCGAAGTACGGATGTACAAAAAAGACCGGCGGACCATCTTAGACGCCTCAATCAACGTCCATGTCACTCGCAATGATCAAGGAGAGGTTGTCTATCTTGACGGTATGCTCGCCGATATTACCACCAGGAAAAAATCCGAAGAGCTGCGGATCGCCAGGGACACAGCCGAGTCGGCCAATAAGGCAAAAAGCGAATTTCTCGCCAATATGAGTCACGAGATAAGAACACCGATGAACGGCATCATCGGCATGGCGGGCCTCTTGACCGAGACCGAGCAGACCCCGGAGCAGGAGGAATACACCGGCACAATCAGGACCAGCGCCGACGCATTGCTCTCTATTATCAACGACATCCAGGATTTTTCCAAGATCGAAGCGGGCAAACTGGATCTGGAAGGACTAAACTTCGATCTGCGGCACGCCATGGAGGACACCTGTGATATCCTGGCCCTCCGCTCCCAGCAGAAGGAACTGGAGTTTATCTGCCAGGTTGACCCTGGGGTCCCCTCTCTACTGGTCGGCGACCCCGGACGCTTGCGACAGATTGTTATCAACCTGGCTACCAATGCCATCAAATTCACGGAAAAAGGGGAAGTATCCATTCATGTCTCTCTGGATGAGGCTCTACAGGACGAGGCCGTTTTACGTTTTACGGTCAAGGACACCGGCATAGGCATTCCAGAAGAACTGCACGCGACACTCTTTGCCCCCTTCACCCAGGCCGACAGCTCTACGACCCGTAGCTACGGCGGCTCCGGTCTCGGCCTGTCAATCTCAACCCAACTCGCCGAAATGATGGGCGGCGAAATAGGTTTTGCGAACAATGATACGGGCGGCTCGACCTTCTGGTTTACAGTCAAACTCAAAAAACAGCCTCCCGCCGCCGACCATCCCCAGGACCAGGAACCGGAAACACCTCTGGATCTTAAAGATTGCCGAATTCTGGTCGTCGATGACAACAAAACGAATAGATTTTATCTGCGTAAAGTGCTGGAATACTGGGGAGGCAAAGATTTTGCCGACGCCCCGGACGGCAAGACGGCCTTAACAATCATGCGAGAGGCCGCTGCTGCAGGTCACCCCTTTGACCTGGCCATCCTGGACATGCATATGCCGCAAATGCACGGGGAATCACTCGGGGTGGCGATCAAACAAGATCCGACGATCAGCACCACCAAGCTGCTCATGATGACCTCGGTCGGCAGCCGCGGAGACGCTGCCCGCTTGGCAGACAAAGGTTTTGCGGCTTACCTCACCAAGCCGGTCAAAGAGACCCTCCTCCGGGAATGTCTGGAAACGGTTATCCATGGCCGCGCCCCGAAGAGCGACCGAATGGAGAACCTTATTACCCGTCATTCGATTGCCGAATCGCACAAGCAGGAAGTACGTATCCTGCTGGTAGAAGACAATGTCATCAACCAGAAGGTGGCCTCAGCAGTGCTTGACAAACTGGGCTACCGGACAGAAATAGCGGCCAACGGACTGGAAGCACTGGAGTCCCTGCAAAAAATGCCATTTGATCTGATAATCATGGACTGTGAAATGCCGGAGATGGATGGCTATGAGGCCACCAGAAAGATCCGGGAGTGGCAAGATCATACAGACCCAACAATGAGAGACAAAGGGGCCCTGCCGATTATCGCCATGACCGCCCATGCCCTGGAGGGGGAACGGGAAAAATGTCTGGCCGCCGGGATGGATGATTTCCTGTCCAAGCCGGTCAGCCCCCAGAACCTGGCCGAGCTTCTCAAAAACTGGCTTTCCCGTCCTGGGCAGAGCCCAACATCACATACCCGCCCAAACCGGACGGACAGCAACACCAGCCAACCTGCCATTATCGACCAGCAGGCCTTGATGCGCAGGTTCTCTAACAATCAGGAAACATTCCGACTGCTCCTGGAAATGTTCCTGGGAAATGCTCCGCTGACGATCAAAGAGCTGCGGGAAGCTGTGTCTGCCGGAGATCGGGAACGAATCCACTTCCTGGCCCATAAAGTCAAGGGAATAGCTACTACCATGGGGGCCGGATTGCTGGTAAATTCACTGGAAGCCCTTGAAAGTGCTGCACGCGAGGATGGGACTGCTGACCTGGAGGGTCTTCTTACCGATCTGGAAAGGAGCTATAATAATCTTAAAAATGAAATCGAAAAAATACTTGTCGGTCTGGACGCCTGAGAGAAAGACAGGTAGTGTAACAAGATAGCGTCTGTCCAAAAATAAGGGGACCTGCCGTGAATGACACAATTGTTCAGCAGCAACACTTTCCGCACGGAGCATCAGGGTTGTGCCGCTGCCTGCTGGCAATCGCCGTTGTTTTCTTCGGCATCACAACCGTAAGGCCGGCATTTGCAAACAACCATCCGCCGGTCATTCTCGAAAAAAACCAGGAAGCCTACCCGCTCGGCAAACACCTTGATATTCTGGAAGACAGCACAAGA
>JBDLIW010000182.1:0-3467 GCA_039714695.1 Thermodesulfobacteriota bacterium
CATTTGCCGCACAGTCGAGAATCCCCTTTTCGAGACCGCTGTACATTTCACTGGAAGGAACGTTTACCGGGATGCCGCCCATCTGCTTTACAAGAAGTGCACTGCCGGCTCCGAGGGTACGAATTTTCTTACCCTTCATTTCATCCAGCGTGGTAACTTTGTCCTTGCAGAAGATCCTGTACTCAGGCGTTGAATAGGCTCCGCCGAAAAACAGATTCCATTTTTTGTATTGATCCTGCAGTTCCTTGTTGGTGAAGTTGTACTCGGTTAGGGCTGCCATTGTTGCCAGACTGTCGGTGAAGTTGGCTGACAACTCATGCAGCAGGTTGGATACCGGTAGATCGGACGGGGTGTACATTGCAGGGATATGGCCGACCTCGGCCAGGCCGTCGCTTACTGCAGTGAGGCTGGCTTTGGGAGGTGCAAGCACGCCGCCGTAAAAGACCTTGGCTTTCAGGGCGCCGTTGCTCAATTTTTCCAGGTTTTTTGCCCACTCGCCATAGCCGACGCCTGACATCGGCACCGCTTCATTGTAAAAAACATTGGCGTTGAACTCGATTGATTTGGCCAGGCTCAGTTGCACGGAAAAGACAAATAGCAGTGTCACAGTCAAGCACAACGCTTTGATTGAAAACCATCGTTTTAGCCTCATTGTAGTTCCTCCTTTTCCTTAGGTAGAGATTTACGGGTTAATTCTGTTCACATTTAACAAACTGTCCCCCCTTCATAATGATGGGGATATGACGACCTTGTTGAGTCAACAAGGAGAGGTCTTCCAACGGGTTACCGTCGACAACGATCAAATCGGCGTAGGTGTTCGGGCTAACGGTCCCTACCAATCCTTCCATTCTCAGAAGTTTGGCTGCATGTATGGTAGCTGAGGCAATTACTTCCTGGGCAGGAAGAATTTTGCCTCGAATGACGAATTCTTCAGACTGATGATGTTGCATGTCTCCTAAAAGGTCGGAGCCGTAAGCCATGGTCAGGCCCGCCTCTTTCATTATCATCAGTGACTGCAACCCTTGTTTGTGCACATCTTTAACTTTTTCCACGGATTCGGCAGGAAAACCCATCGCCGCTCCCTCGCTTACCAGTTTATCATAAGTGACCAGGGTCGGTACTGCAAAGGCGCCTCTTTCGGCGGCTAAATCTGCGGTCTCTTTTTCTATCAAGTTACAATGTTCCAGAGAGTGGACGCCGCATTCGACGCAACGGCGTATGGCCTGATCGGTATAGAGGTGAGCGGCAACATAGGTGCCGGCATTGGCAGCTTCTTCAACAACTGCCAGCAGCTCCTGTCTGGAGAAGCCAAGATAGTGGATCGGGTCGGTGGGAGAGGCGCAACCTCCGCTGGCCATAATTTTGATGAAGTCGGCCCCGCCTTTTATTTCTTCCCGAGCGGCTCGCCGTATCTCCGTCTCGCCGTCACAAATACGGCCTAAATCACCCAAAGGGATTTTTAATGCAAGGGGAGGGGTGGTGTCGTAACGCCCCCGGAAGTCGCAATGCCCGCCGGTTTGGCTCAAGGCCTTGCCGGATGTGAGCACCCGCGGTGTCGGAAACAAGCCTTCTCTGGTGATCTGGACCAGGCCGTGATCGGCTCCGCCTACATCGCGCACTGTGGTAAAGCCCCGCATCAGCATATTGTGCATCAGAACAAGAGAGTGTGCGGTGACATAGGAATCAGGCAGGCGGCCTATCGCTCCAAGGTCTGGCGATATGGCAATAACGTGGACATGACAGTCGATAAGGCCAGGCATTAGGGTTCGGCCGTTAAGGTCGATGACTTCCGCCGATGCCGAATGAAGGTTTGATTCTATCTCTTTGATTCGGTCATCCTCGATGAGGACATCTTTTTTCTCGCTTTTCTCAGCAGATGTTCCATCGACGATGTGACAGTTTTTCAGTAAGACATATTTCATGATTGAACCGTAGGGCCAAAAGTGATAACCGATTAGGGTATAGTCAAAATTGGTCGAAAGTTGTTTTTAAGAGGAAGTGATCCTAAAAGATCCTGACACATATCTATCCTTATGTATCCATCAAAAACAGTCAAGTATAACAATAAGTCCTTAAGGGCATTTTTGTAGATAACGTTTTAAAAACAATTCGATTCGGTCCATCCCTTTGGAAAGGACGGTGCTGTTATGGGTACATGCAATCCGGACAGTTCCTTCCCCCGCCTGACCGAAAGCATAGCCGGGAATAACCACGACCCTGGCCTGCTGCAGGAGTTGGTTGGCAAACTCCTGTGACTGCTTGGTTATTCCACTTATGTCTGCGAGAATGTAGAAACTTCCCTTGGGTTTATGGACTCTAATGCCCTTCATCTTCTTCAACCTTGAGCAAACCATGTCAATCCTGTCGGCAAATCTCTTTTTCATCTGCTCGATCACAGTTGGATCCAGATCCAGAGCGGCGATGGCGGCCCGTTGACTGATACTGTTAGCGCAGGCGGTGGAATAGTTGACCACTTTCAACATCTGTCCGATGAAAGCGGCAGGGCCAAAACAGTACCCAATTCTCCAGCCGGTCATCGCATGACTTTTTGAAAAAGATTTGATAACCAGAGTTCTTTCAGCCATACCGGGGCGGGTATAGATTGATTCAAAGGGAGGTTCATAAAGAATTTGGTCGTATACTTCGTCAGAAATGACAAGAAGATCGTGTTTTACTGCAATTTTAGCTATCGAATCGAGAATGTTGCCGGGGATTACCGCACCGGTCGGATTGTTTGGTGAGTTCAAGATAATAGCCCTGGTTGTTGCAGTGATTGCATGTTCTATCTCTTCTGGGCGGGGAATATATCGATCTTCAAATTTTGTTGGAACTTTCAGGGCATTGCCCCCGGCCAAAGCGACATGAGCCATATAGTCAGGAAAATGAGGCTCCAGCAGAATCACCTGCTCTCCCGGATTCAGTATGGTTTTTAATGCCGATGCGAGACCGCCCATTCCCCCATGGGTGATAAGAATCGATGATGTCGGTACATCTATGCCGGTGGCATCGCTTATGGTTTTTGAAAGCTTGTCGAGAAGCAGAGGGTCTCCCTGCGAGGAGGTGTAGTGGGTATGTCCGTTCAGCGCATCCGCAAAAGCTTTTCGGGTGATTGCTTCCGGTGTATTAAAATCCGGTTCGCCGATTCCGAGGTTTATCACATCGTCCATATCGGCGGCGGCAAGACTCATTCCACGGATAACGCTGAATCTGAGATTGTTAACACTTTCCGACCAGTAGGATTTTTCCATGATTGTGTATTTGATAGGATTTACAATTGATGAGACAATATTCTCTATGCCGCTTGAAGCTATGTAACCAATTGCCCGTTTTTAAAAACATATACTAAAGTTCGCAGAGATGAGATATCTTTTGTTGGGTCTTTTTCAACAACAATAATATCTGCTTTTTTCCCTGTCTTCAGGGAGCCGATAGTATCCTCGAGTCCCAGGGCTCGGGCTGCGTTTATT
>JBDLIW010000183.1:0-3455 GCA_039714695.1 Thermodesulfobacteriota bacterium
TGACTATCGCAGCCTTTTTGAGCGCGAGATCGAACTGAGACGCGCCCTGGCTTTCCCTCCTTTCGCCCGGATGATCAATGTCCGCATCGAAGGAGAACTGGAAGAGCAGGTCCGCACCACCGCCAAGAAAATGGCCGGGCTGGCTGCCAGGCTGGTTTCCCGGCACGGCTCCGTCAATATCCTCGGCCCCGCCCCTGCCCCGCTAGCCAAACTGCATAACCGCTACCGTTGGCAACTGCTGCTTAAAGGTAATGATCTCAAGGCCCTGCACACTACGGCCAGGGCACTGGTCGATTCCCGGTATTTCCCAGCCCCGGCAGCGATAAAATTGTCGCTGGACGTCGATCCGGAAAATATGCTATAGTCTTTTGTTTCCCTTGCAGGACAAGCAAAAATGGCAATATTACCTATCTTTAAATATCCGAGTCCGGTCTTAAGAAAAAAATCCGCCCCCGTCACCGAGTTCGGCCCCGAGCTGGAAGAGCTGGTCAAGGACATGGCAGAAACCATGTACGATGCTCCCGGCGTGGGCCTTGCGGCGCCCCAGATCGGAGTTTCCAAACAGCTTATTATCTACGATACCGCTGCTGAGGATGAAAAAGGCGACTATACCGCCCTGGTAAATCCGAAAATTCTCGAAGCCGCCGGTGAAGAGATCGGCGAAGAAGGCTGCCTCAGTGTCCGGGACTATGCGGCCGAGGTCAAACGAGCCCAGTGGATAAAGCTCCAGGCCCAAGATATCGAGGGCAACGATATTTCTTTTGAGGCCGAAGACTGGCTGGCCCGGGTCCTCCAGCATGAAATCGATCATTTGAACGGCATCCTCTTCATTGACCACCTGAGTTCCCTCAAGCGGATGCTCTACAAAAAGAAGCTAAAAAAGTTCCTCCAGATGAACAAAGAAAAGGAGGCCGCAAGATGACCGAGATCAAGCCTTTGCGGATCATTTTTATGGGAACACCGGAGTTTGCGGTGCCCTCCCTTCAGGCCCTGCTGGCCAGCCGCCATGAAGTTGTGGCCGTGGTCACCCAGCCGGACAGACCCAGGGGTCGGGGCCGCAAACTGACCCCGCCGCCGGTCAAGGAAACGGCGCTTGAGGCCGGCCTAACGGTCCTGCAGCCCACTGCCATCCGGACCGAAGAATTCCTTGACGAGTTAAAGTCTTTCCAGCCTGACGTTATCGCCGTTACCGCATACGGGCGCATCCTGCCAGGCCCTTTACTCAATATGCCACCCATGGGCACCATTAACGTACACGGCTCTCTGCTGCCCAGATATCGGGGGGCCGCCCCGGTGCAATGGGCAATATTAAACGGTGAAACAGAGACCGGCATCACCACCATGCAGATGGATGAAGGCCTCGATACCGGCGATATGCTCCTCCATAGTTCCCTTGCAATCGAATCACAAGACACCGCCGCCAGCATGGCGGTGAAACTGGCCGCCGCCGGCGGCAGCCTGCTCGTTGAGACCCTGGACAAGCTTCAAGCCGGCAAACTTGAGGCAGTCCCCCAGAATAAGGAACTGGCCACCCTGGCCCCGCCCCTTTCCAAGGAGGAAGGGCAAATCGACTGGTATGAGCCGGCTCTGGCCATCAGCTGCCGAATCAGGGGCCTTGATCCCTGGCCGACCGCTTATACCTTCCTGGATGGCAAAAGGCTGCGGGTCTTTCAGCCCGAAATCGTCAGCCAGACCGATGATGAAGAACCGGGCACCATCTGCAAGGCAGACAACAACGGTCTGCTGATCGCCACCGGCCTGGAATACCTGTTGGTCAAAGAGGTGCAGCTTGAGGGTTCCCGGCGCATGGCTGTGGGGCCTTTCCTCCAGGGCCATAAACTTGAACCTGGCTTCCGTCTCGGCTGATGTCACGTTTATCCACCCGGCAGTATATCCTGGCCCTGGTCATCATCCTCTGCGTCGGACTCATTGTCCTGTTGCTGAATCGGGATGATCTTTTCAGGCAGGCCATGGACCAGTTGCAGGATATTAAAACCCGGAGCGAGGCGCTGCGGGCCGAGATCCTGGCCCACGGCACCCATGCTCCCCTCTTTTTCATCGGGGTGCAGATCATGCAGGTAGTTTTCGCCCCCATCCCCGGAGAGGCAAGCGGCCTGGTCGGTGGTTATCTGTTCGGCACCTGGCCCTGTACTGTTTATTCGACCATCGGCCTGACCATCGGCTCGGCCATCGCCTTCGGCGGCGGCAGGTTGCTCAGTTCCTTCTTTACCGATAAATTCCAGCACAGAAAGTTTTATGTAAAATTCAATGCCCTGATCAGCCGCGGCGACTACCTGATCCCGTTTGTACTTTTCGTCCTGCCGGGCTTCCCCAAAGATTCACTCTCATATCTTCTGGGCATGAGTGCCATGCCCCTGCCGGTTTTTATGTTTATCACCACAGTCGGCCGCCTGCCCGGCACCCTGCTGCTCTCAGCCCACGGCGCTGAAGCGTATAACGGTGACTACCTGCGGCTGGCCATGCTGATTACCTTTTCCGTTATCCTGGTGGTTCCCGCGATGATCTTCCGGCACCGTCTGCTGGAGAGGCTGAAAGAGTGGCAGGAAAAAAGGAAAAACAAAAGCCAGGGGAGTGGCACACCATGAACGACACTCTGTACCTTGACTGCTTCGCCGGCATCAGCGGAGATATGACCGTCGGCGCCCTTTTAGACTGCGGCGTTTCCGTGGAGATCCTGCAAGAGAAGCTGGCCGCCATTGAACTGACCGGTTACCGGATTTCGGCAGTAAGAGACCAGGCAGCCAGCCTTGCCGCAACATCATTCAAAGTCGAAGATGCAGAAGAACAGCCCGCCCGGCATTGGTCTGATATCAAGCAACTGCTGACCGGCAGCAGGTTAAATGATCCGGTAAAAGAAATGGCCATCGCCATTTTTAGCACCCTGGCCAAGGCAGAAGCAAAAATACACAACTGCCCGGTTGAACAGGTTCATTTCCATGAAGTAGGGGCGGTCGATTCAATTATTGATATCGTCGCCTTTGCCATCTGTTATGAGGAGCTCGGCATTAAAAGGGTTGTGGCTTCACCCCAGCCGATGCCGGGAGGAACAGTCTCCTGCGCCCACGGCCTACTGCCGCTGCCGGCCCCCGCCGTTTGCGAGATCCTTAAAGAGGTGCCCGTCTACGGGGTTGACCTGAAACAGGAGCTGGTGACCCCGACCGGAGCGGCCATCATCAAAACCGTGGCCGAATCTTTCGGGCCATTTCCGAGCATGACCTTTGCCCGGGTAGGCTATGGCCGGGGCAGCCGCGAGCTGGCGGACGGTCGACCCAATCTGCTGCGCGCCGTTCTGGGCAGGCTGAACAAGGTCGAAGAGGCCCAGGAGATTGAGGTGATCGACTGCAATCTCGATGACTGGTCACCGGAGGGCTTCCCGCTGCTGGCCGAAAAGCTTTTTGCCCTAGGCGCCCTTGACGTGGCCCTGGCACCGATCC
>JBDLIW010000184.1:0-3444 GCA_039714695.1 Thermodesulfobacteriota bacterium
ATTTCCATGTTCTTGGTGGCAGACATATGACAAGTTGCACAGGTAGGGGCCTCGTAATAGTCCTTGCCAACCACCCATGAATCACTAGCCAGATTCATTTTGTCTTTATTGGCACGATAGGCAATACCGTGTTTGGACTCCTCATAAATCTCTTTCTGAGGGTGATCAGGTCCCAAGTGACATTTACCACAATTTTCAGGTTGTCTGGCCTGTTCTGCGGAGAATGAATGGCGAGAATGGCAGGCATTACAAGCACCTTTTGAGCCATCGGGATTAATCCGGCCGATACCTGAGTTTGGCCAGGTTTGACTTGAAAGCTTATTGGGCGCCTTGGGGTCTATTTTGACTTTACCGCCGTGGCAGGTCTCACAGCCGGTAATAACAACGGGAAGTCCACCTGCAACATGAGCAAGGTAGGCATCTTTAGATTCCAGAATCTCACCCGCATGGGAATGGTAAGAGTTCATGGCTTGCTCTGCCTCTTTTTCATGGCACTGTGAACAATCTTTGGGGGTTACCAGAGTGGCAATAGTAGCGCCATGATGTTTAAAGGCATCGGCATCTTTTTTGTCAGCCTGGTGACAGTCAAGACACCCGACATCATTTTGACCA
Source organism: Thermodesulfobacteriota bacterium (assembly GCA_039714695.1). GTDB lineage: Bacteria > Desulfobacterota > Desulfobulbia > Desulfobulbales > JAGXFP01 > JAGXFP01. Next base: position 613 of record JBDLIW010000184.1, read on the forward strand.
TGCTTGGAGTTTTTCCATTGCATGTACATTCCGGGATTTTTTTTCTGATGACATTTCGCGCATTTACTAGCCGCAATAGCGGTACTGGCAGTCGCCATCATGACAATCAGTCCAAATATTGCTACCTCAAATACCCTTTTCATTCACTCCTCCTTGATCCGCATTGATTAAATATTTTTCCTCATCCACCGCAATATTGCTGTCAACAATTATTGCACTATACATGCCATCGGAGAATATCTTTTAATATCAGGTACTTATAATTATCAGGGCTTCGTTTTGTTACCACAAGGTAACATCGCTATTGACTGGCCTGTTACCGTATGGTATCATCATGACATTATGATATCATTACAAGAGGTATTGATGTCAAATAATAAAATGGCAATTTACATATTTCTTTCTATCTATCTGAAATGACTACTTTTAATCTAAAATCTCAGTCAATGCGGCTCCGAGCCAAACTATCGGTACTGGTCAGCATCATAGTCATTTCAAGTTTCGGAGTTACCTTTTATCGCACTTCCTACTTCCAGAACGAACTAATTATTAAGCAGACCGAACGCCAGGCCCGAATGCTGGCCCGCCAGGTCCTGCTGACCAGAAAATGGGTGGCAGACCACGACGGGCTTTTCTTCATCAAGAAGCCGGGGGTGGAAAGCAACCCGTTCCTGAGCGACAGCGATATCCAGGATATTGAAGGGCAGGTTTATGTCAAACGCAACCCCGCCATGGTCACCCGGGAACTTTCTGAGTACGCCAGCGAGGTGGGTTTCTGCCGCTTCAGGGTAACCAGCCTCAAACCGGTAAACCCGGATAATGCCCCGGACGAATTTGAAAAAATGGCCCTGCAGGCCTTTGAGGCAGGGACCGAAGAAGTGATTGTCACAGAATCCACAGAAAAAGGCCGGATTTTAAGATATATGATGCCCCTTGAAGTAGAAGAGTCCTGCCTCACCTGCCACGCCAGACACGGCTACAAGACCGGGGATATTCGTGGGGCCCTGAGCATGACCATCCCCATTGCCTGGGCCGACCAGGCCGTCGCCGCCAACAATCGCCTGCTTCTTGCCATCGGGGCTCTGACCACCTTGCTGACCGGCCTCACCATTTTTCTGCTGATCGATTTCATGATCGTCAGACGTCTGGGCCTCCTGTCAGCGGCAATGGAGAAATTCCCTGAACAGGAAATAGACAAAGAAGACCTGCCCGGCGGACACGATGAGATAGGCGAATTGTCTGACAACTTCTCCAAACTCGGCAACAGGTTCCTTTCATCACGGGACGAACTCGAAAAAACCCGCGAGCAGATGTACCAGCAGGAAAAGATGGCCGCCATCGGTCAACTCGCCGCCGGCATTGCCCATGAGGTAAACAACCCTTTGAGCGGCATGCAGAATTGCGTCAAGAGCATCCGCGAATCCCCGGAGGACGCCAAACTCAGGGCAAGATATCTGGATCTGGTCGACAAAGGGTTGCAGCGCATCGGTCATACGGTAAGGCAACTTTTAAACTTCGGCCGCAAGGAACCGCTGCGGCGGCGCTCCGCCAATGTTGATGAAATATTAAGGGAATGTCTGGAACTGCTCGACTTCCAACTCAGAGGCGTAGAGCTGACTCTGGATCTCAACATAGAATCCCCCCAGCTGGTTGATGCCGAGGCAATGAAACAGGCCTTCGTAAATATCCTCCTTAACGGCGCCCAGGCCATGCCTGACGGTGGCAGCCTTACCGTTACCAGCCGGGAAAACAAGAGATCGTTCAAAGTTTCCTTTACGGACACGGGGCACGGCATTACCCCGGAACAACAGGAACACATCTTTGAACCGTTCTACACCACCAAGGAAACCGGCGAAGGAACCGGCCTGGGCCTGTCGGTCTCTTTTTCCCTGATCAAGAGGATGAACGGCGAGATCAGGGTGGCCAGCAAACCGAATAAAGGGGCCACCTTTACCATTGAGGTGACCAAACCGGAGTAAAGTCTGAGGACAGGAGTATAACAGGGACGTCTTTTATGGAATGCTTTTGCTTTTCTTCTGGCTCCTGAATACTGACTCCTGAATTCCCTCATAGGAATGAAGAGCAAATACAACGGAACCACTTCTTACGCAACAAGGCTGCAGGCAACTAAACCCTAAGAGAGATTAAACAAAATGACCAGAATACTGCTGGCCGAAGACGACGAAATCATGCGGATCACCCTTTTTGATCGCTTAAGCGGTCTGGGTTTTGATGTTGATCAGGAAGAAAACGGCAAGGATGCCCTGGCCAGGATCAAGGAAAGTTCCTACCAGTTGATAATCTCCGATATCAAAATGCCCGGCCTTGACGGCATCAAGCTTCTGGAAGAGACCATGAAGGTCTCGCCGGATACCGACGTGATCCTGATGACCGCCTACGGCAATGTGGAAGATGCCGTGGAATGTCTGCGCAAAGGCGCAACAGACTACCTGCTTAAACCCTTCGACATGGACGACCTGACCATCAGGGTGAATCGCATCCTCTCCCACCGCAGGGTGAAGGCCAGATGCCTTCCCCTTGAGGAAGATGCAAAGACCAAAAGGATTGTCGGCAACAGCCCCGCGACCATGGAAATGAAGAAACTGCTCGCCCGGGTGGCGACCTCTGATTCCACCGTACTGATCACCGGGGAATCCGGCACCGGCAAGGAACTGGCGGCGGCCGCCATTCATTACCAGAGCAACCGCGCCGCCTCCCCGTACATCAAAGTCAACTGCGGGGCAATTCCGGAAAACCTCATCGAATCGGAACTCTTCGGGCATGAGAAAGGAGCTTTTACCGGCGCAACTGCCAGAAAACCGGGGCGTTTCG
>JBDLIW010000185.1:0-3441 GCA_039714695.1 Thermodesulfobacteriota bacterium
TTGAAATATTTATCGTAGAGGGCGTTCTGTTAATTAAAATGCAGCCCCACTTGGGGCTAATGATAAAGGAGTCTGATTATGTTTGATCTTGAAGGCAAAGTGGCCCTGGTTACCGGTAGTTCACGCGGGATCGGCAAGGCGATTGTCCTGCGGCTCGCGGAGAACGGGGTCAATATCGTGGTTAACTATGTGCGGCATCGCCGCGATGCGGAAGAGACCGCGGCCTTGATCGAAGAGAAGGGCGCCCGTTGCCTGGTGGTCAAGGCCAACGTGGCTAAGGATGATGATGTGACGGCGATGTTCGATTTGATCAGGGAGGAGTATGGCCGTCTTGATATCCTGATCAGCAATGCCGCCTCCGGGGTATTGAAGCCGGTCAGGGAACTGAGCCAGCGTCACTGGAACTGGGCGATGGATATCAATGCCCGCTCCCTGCTGACCCTGGCCCAGCAAGCCATGCCGCTGATGGCCGATGGCGGGCGGATCATCGCGGTCTCCAGCCTTGGCGCGGTACGGGCCGTGGAGAACTACACGGCGGTCGGTGCTTCCAAGGCGGCCCTGGAGTCTCTGGTCCGGCATCTGGCCGTAGAACTAGGGCCCGAGGGCATCCTGGTCAATACCATCAGTGCCGGCGCTGTTGATACCGAGGCGCTCAAGAAATTCCCCAACCGCGAGGAGATCCTCGGCACGGCCCGGGCCCGGACCCCGATGGGACGGCTGACCACTCCCGAGGATGTGGCCGATCTGGCCCTGTTCCTCTGCAGTCCCCTGGCCAACATGATTCATGGGCAGACGGTAGTGGTCGATGGCGGCTACTCTATAAGAGCGTGATTCGCGGCTCGATATTGCTGTTCTTCTTCGTCATCATCTGTTTCGCGTAGCGCTGCTACAGCGGAACAGGTTCTTCCTCGATTAACAGCAATCTTGAGCCGCTTTATTGTTAGCAAAACAGGCTCGGATTTCCTAGGCTTCCGTTTTGTTTCTGTAGTAATTCTAAATATTTAAGACTTGTTGGCCTCTTGACATAAGGCACTTACAACTTTAGATAACTTTAGGTTCTTTTTTATGTTTAATAACAACGGACAATTGATTTTGGCCTCCGGGTCGCCGCGGCGACGTCGTTTTCTGGAGGGTTTGGGGCTGGAGTTTACGGTGGCGGCGGCCGATGTCCCGGAGATTCCTCTGGAGGATGAATTGCCGATTGATTTCGTCCAGCGCCTTGCAAAGGATAAAGCCGCGGCAGTGGGTCAGGATTATCCTGAAGCCTGGGTGATTGGCGCCGATACGGTGGTGGTCCTTGAGAACGAGATTCTCGGTAAACCGCGTGATCCGGTTGATGCCCTGGCGATGTTGACCATGTTGGTCGGTCGGACCCATGAGGTGTGGACCGGCTTTACTGTCTGTCGGGGAAGTTCCGAGGTGATCAGCCAGGCGGTGCGGACCGAGGTTCGATTCGTCAAGGCTACCCGGGATATTCTGGCTGCCTATGTGGCCACCGGAGAGCCGCTGGATAAGGCCGGGTCCTATGGCATTCAGGGGCAGGGCGGGGCGCTGGTCGCAAGGATTGATGGTTCTTACAGCAACGTGGTCGGTCTGCCGCTGGCGGAGCTGGTCGAAGAACTGCTCAGACTGGGGGCGATTATCCCGGCAAAATAATGCAGAGTACCGGTCTACAGGCCGCTTAAAAAGAAATCAATCCTCTCTTCCATTCTCGCCTTAAAGGGCTCAGTGATTATTTCCCCCTCCGCAGGATCCAGCCCTCTCTCGAATCGGCCGTACGACATTTCATTCGCCCTGAGCAGATGGGTGATCTGCCAGCTGCGGCGGAACTCCCTGAAGTTTTCCCCGCTGAATGCCACCGGAGTCTTGATGCAGAAGATAAAACTTTCCAGCTTTGCCCGTCGGTAATCGAGGTGGGCGGTGCTGTACCAGTTGCTGCCCGGGGTCAGAAAGACCAGCAGGGTATAGTCGTCAGCCAAGTCCAGCTCTTTCAGGGCCCCGGCGATTTTCGGGGACGAAAGCAGCATCTCGAAACTTTTTTCCATAAACTCGGTCCGGATTTTTTCCGCAGGGGCGGCCTGCAGGGCCGGACCCTTGACCATCAGCAGGGGAATCTTGTCCGGAACATGGCCGAGAAGCTGGAAGTCGCCCGTGATGACCGGCAGGGTATTTCTGGTCACCGTCTTGGCCTTGATGATCAGTAAACCGCTTGATCCTGCCAGTCCGACCACCAGCAGGAAAGAGAGTAATATGCCACCCCCGGTGGAGAAGTTGGCGGCAGGGAGTTTGCGGACGGCCGCCAGGAGCAGATTTTCACCGGGGAACAGAAAGTAGGTGGTGGCCCGGTACTCGTCATATTCGCGGCCGAAAAGCTCCCGGCAATGCATCTCTTCGTTCCTGGCCAGGAAGTAGTAGAGCCAGAGCATGATGAAGAAGGCGATAAAGGTAATGAACCTGCCCCAGGTGAGGATGATCCCCAGGCCGAAGATAGTCAGGGCCAGGTACTGGGGGTGGCGGAACTTCCGGTAGATCCCGGTTCTGATCAAGCCTTTTTTTAAGGCCTTGCCGGAGTAAATCTGGCAGGCGCCCGCCAGAAAAACCAGCAGGCCGGTGAGGATCAGGATCAGGCCCAGGGGGAAGAGGCTATGGACCGGCAAGACGAAATAGACCAGCCGGGCGGTGTAGGGGTTTTTGCTTAAGGCTTCGATGTGCATTACCGAGCCGTAAAGAAAGCCGGCGAACGGCAGCAGCATCCAGATTGGTTCGAGGATGATGAAAAAAGCCCCGATCTTGAGGATGATGTCCAGCGGTTTCGATCGGGCTGGATTTTTCACTGTATTGGTCTCTTTGATGATTTTCGGCATGGCTTGTTTCATTAAGCCAGACTTAATTTATATTACTTCATTTTAACTTCTGTTTTTCCACCACGGGATAATTTGATTTCTCCCACAACAGCCACCCCCCTTTCAGGGATTGGATATTCTTGTATCCGGCCTTTCTCAGTTCCCGCGCCACCCGGGCGCTTGTTTGTTCCGCCGGTCAGGCGCAGTAGACTATTGTTCTTCTCTCTTTATCGTATTTGTCGACCCATGCTGTCAAGTTATCGGGGTTTGCCCTGATTGCGGAAGGGATCTTTGCGTTGCTTTTCTGCCAGTCCGGAACATCTCTGGCATCGAGAATTGTGACATCTTTATCATCGAGAAGCATCTTCAGTTCCTGGATCGATATCTTTGAAACTCCCTGCAACGAATGTTTCACTCTTACCATCGATGAACATCCGGGGAGGATCATCAATATTGCCAGGATGGTTATGTAAGCTAGCTTTTTCATGATCTTTTTTTGTAACGTCTTAATTAAAGTAAGGGGCAGATAGGCCGCAGGCCGAGATGTCCCGCTTGATTGCCTGGTGTACGCCCGGTTTTATTTTAGATACTTTTTTAG
>JBDLIW010000186.1:0-3436 GCA_039714695.1 Thermodesulfobacteriota bacterium
CGTCAAGGCCGATAATTGATACCAGCGCCGTCGTTTTTACCAGCACCAGCCAGTTATTGCCAAATCCCGGCAGGGCGTGGCGGACCATTTGCGGCAGGCTAATGCGCCTGAAGACCATGAATCTTGACATGCCCTAGGCGCTGCCGGCTTCGAGCTGACCCCGGTTGACGGCCAGGATGGCGCCTCGGAAGGTCTCGGTCATATAGGCGCCGAAGATAAAACCGATGGTTGAAACGCCGGCAATAAAAGGATTGATGTCAATATACTCGTCATATCCTAAAACCGGGCCGAGCTGGTTGATAAAGACCTGTCCACCGAAAAAAATCAGCAGCATCAGGACTAAATCGGGGATCCCTCTGATAATGGTGGTATAGGTCTGAGCTATCAGTCTCAGCGGCCGGGCTCCAGACAATTTGGAAAGCGCTCCAAACATGCCGAGCAACATGGCGATGACAAGCGAAATTATTGAAACCTCAAGGGTGAGTAAGGTCCCTTCGAAAATGGAGGGTCCGTATCCGTGCAGTGAAAGCATAAATCAGCCGGTAGATTTCCCGCCTCTTGTCATCGGGCAAGAGGCGGGAAAGAGGGATTATTCGCCGTGGTTATTCGCCGTAGACGTTAAAATCAAAATATTTATCCTGGATGGTCTTATAGGTGCCATCACCGCGGATCTTGTCAATGGCCATGTTGAATTTTTCAGCCAGATCTTTGTCCTCCTTGCGGATAGCTATTCCTGCTCCATCACCGAACCACTTCGGATCACTCAGGTCCGGTCCGATAAACTGATAATCGGCACCCTCCGGTTTTTTCAGAAAGCCGTCTGAAAGGGCAACACTGTCAGCCAGAAGCATATCAACCCGCCCGGCAGTCAGATCCAGGTAGGCCTCATCCTGGGTGCCGTAGCGTTTGATTTCTACATCTTTGCCATAGTTGTCGGTGAGGTAACGGTCATGGATGGTGGCCCGTTGCACACCAATGTTCTTTCCTTTGAGAGCTTCCCGGGAAAATTCTTTGACAGCGCCTTTTTTACAGATGAACTTGGCCGGTGTCTGATAATATTTATTGGAGAAGGCTACCTTCTTTTTGCGTTCTTCGGTGATTGACATGGAAGCGATAATGGCGTCATACTTCTTGGCCAGCAGGGCCGGAATAATACCGTCCCAGTCCTGGGCCACCAGGGTTACCTCGGCACCCATCGCCTCACCGAGAGCCTTGGCGATATCGATGTCGAAACCGGCCAGTTCACCGCCGGGGGTGACGTAACTGAATGGTGGGTAGGCGCCTTCAACGCCGATACGGACTTTACTCCAGTCCTTGGCTACGGCTGTTGTGGCTGCCAGAGCAAAGATGATCAGTGCAGCTAACTGAGTAAGTCTTTTCATGATTCTCCTCCTTGATAATTGATTGGCGGTCAATGAATCAGACCATTGCTTTGATGAATGCTGAAAAACGATCGGTTTCAGGGTTTTCAAAAATTATTGCCGGGTCTCCGTCTTCCATAACATGACCCTCGTCAAGAAAGATCACTCTTGAAGAAACTTCCCGGGCAAAACCCATCTCATGGGTTACCACAATCATGGTCCTTCCTTCTTCGGCCAAGTTTTTCATAACCTGAAGAACTTCGCCGACCAGTTCCGGGTCAAGTGCCGAGGTGGGTTCATCAAAGAGGATGACCTCGGGCTCCATGGCCAGAGCCCGGGCAATGGCAGCACGCTGCTGTTGACCACCTGAGAGGTGGGCCGGATAGGCCTCGAGCTTGTCTGGAATCCCGACTTTTTCCAGGTACAGCCTGGCTTTGTCGACGGCTTTATCTTTAGGCATGTTCAATACGTGGATAGGCGCCTCGATCACATTTTGCAGAATCGTCATATGCGACCAGAGATTGAACTGTTGAAAGACCATCGCTAACTTGGCCCGGATACGTTCAACCTGTTTCATATCTGCAGGTACGGTCCGGTTGTCCCTGGTTTTTTTCAAAACCACTTCTTCCCCTGACACAAACAGTCTGCCGCTGTTCGGAATTTCCAGAAGATTGATGCAGCGAAGCAGGGTCGATTTGCCCGACCCGCTCGGTCCCAGAACCGATATAACCTCGCCCTTGTGAGCGGCCAGAGAGATCCCTTTGAGGACTTCATTGTCGCCAAAACGTTTGTGAATATCCTCAAGTGCTACCGAAACGATTCGGTCTTCCATAGATAGTCCGAATGGATGGGATTGGTGGTTGGATTCCTTTATTTATCAGTGGTCGATAGAGTCGATAGTAATAAAGAACCTTTGGAAAAGCCAATTAAAAGGTAGATTAGCGGGGATGGGCGTCTTGAACTTATGTCGCTATGTATAGTTTAAACCGCTTCCGGATAAACGGATCAGGCTGGTTATTAAAACTGACCAGTGGATTGCCTAATTCAGCAATAATAATTATCACTATTGGTAAGGGCCTGATCTGATAATTAAGGGGGTCTTAAATCAATTTCATATGCAATCGAGGAGAGACGATGACTGAAAACCTGGCCACCTTGACCATTGACGGCAAGGAGTATGAATTTGGGGTGCATACCGGCACGGAGAATGAACGGGCGATAGATTTTCAGAAGCTGCGGGCTCAGACCGGCTGCATTACCCTGGATCCCGGTTACGGCAACACCGGTTCCTGCTTCTCCTCAATCACCTATGTGGACGGAGCCAACGGTATCTTACGCTACCGGGGTTATCCGATTGAAGAAATTGCCGAGCAGGCCACTTTTGTCGAGATTGCCTATCTCATCCTTTACGGAGAACTGCCTAATCCTCGTCAACTGGCGAATTTCCGGGCAACTCTTGCTGAACATGCCCAGCTTCATACCAGTCTCGAACATCACTTCTCAGGTTTTCCGAAAAATGCACCGCCAATGGCGATTCTCTCGGCCATGCTCAATCTGGTCTCCTGTTTCCACCCGGAAGTGCTCGACGTCCATTCCGAAGGTCCAGGGTTTGACAAGACGGTGGCCCTGCTGCTCTCAAAAGTTCGGGCCATTGCCGCCTTCTCCTACCGGATGGCCTCCGGCAAGCCGTTTATGCACCCGAATCCCAACCTGAGCTACTGTTCCAACTTTCTGCATATGATGTTTTCCGATCCGTATCGGGAATATATTGCTACCCCGGTGGTTGAGCGGGCCCTGAATCTCTTTCTTATCCTTCACGCCGACCATGAGCAGAACTGCTCAACATCCACCGTACGGGTAGTGGGCAGCTCCCGGGCCAATCTGTTCAGCTCGGTTTCGGCCGGTGTCTGTGCCCTTTGGGGGCCCTTGCACGGCGGCGCTAATGCGGCGGTGATCAGGATGCTTGAAGATATCAGAACTTCGGGTAAGCCGATCGGCCATTACCTCGACCTGGCCAAGGACAAGAACAACGATTACCGGCTGATGGGCTTTGGTCACCGGGTTTATAAAAACTT
>JBDLIW010000187.1:0-3432 GCA_039714695.1 Thermodesulfobacteriota bacterium
TACTCAATATAGATGGAGATTCATCACGGGACGGTATCCGTCTGGTGGTGCCTTACCAAAGCATTGGGAGACTATAATGAAAAGAGGCGGCGAGTTTTCGGTTTCCACTTCAAGCCGTATGGAGTTTGTTGACATAACAAGCACGGTCAGCCAGGCTCTGCAGGCCTCAGGGGCGGTTGACGGGGTGTGCTATCTCTATAATCCCCACACCACAGCGGGCTTGACAATTAATGAAGGGGCCGACCCGGCCGTCCGGGCCGACATCCTTGCCGTTCTTAATAAGATCGTCCCGATGGATTACCCCTACAAGCACCTTGAAGGCAACTCGCACGCCCATATCATGGCCTCGCTGATAGGTAGTTCCGTCAATATTATTGTTAATAACGGGCATCTTGTTCTAGGGACATGGCAGAAGATATATTTCTGTGAGTTTGATGGCCCCAGGTCAAGGAAAGTATTATGGAGAATGGTCTAGTCCATTTTTAAAAAGTAGAGGCTAAACGGTATGGTAATAGAGGGGCAAAACGAACAGGCTGCCGATATGGTTTTTGGATTTGATCGGGCTACCGATGAAAAATCCATGTCCCTGTTCCTGCAAAGGCTGGCAGACCCTGAAATGGTTGATATATTAATCCCGAGACTTGATGATGGTGAGATTAATACCATTCTCGATCTTTTTACCGGTCTGATGAAAAAACATCTCAGCAAAGATGAATACCATCGCCTTTTTCTGGGAGAAAACCCCAAATAGTTACTTTGGGACGCCTCCCTAGTGAACGATCTATTTCGATCAATCAACACAAAAATTATAGTGTGATTTTATGATAATCAAAGATCTTCGTGATTTTGTTGAAGTCCTGCGTAAGGAATCAGAACTTATTGAGGTTGAGGTTGAGGTTGATCCTTACCTTGAGATAGCGGAGATTCACCGCAGGGTGATCAGCCTTGGCGGCCCGGCCTTGCTTTTTAAGAATGTGAAGGGCAGTAGTTTTCCGGTGGTTACCAACCTTTTTGGTTCAAAACGTCGGCTGGAGCTTGCTTTTGGCCGGCGCCCCCAAGCTTTTGTTGCCGATATGGTCAATGCAGCAGAAGAACTTGCCCCCAGCCTGAAAAAGCTCTGGTCCGTCAAGGGACTTCTGGCTCAGATGACCAGGCTTGGGACCAAAACGGTGAAAGATGCGCCAATCCTGGAGAATTGTATTTCACCGCCAAATCTTACCGCACTTCCCATGCTCACCTCCTGGGAATCTGACGGCGGTCCGTTCGTTACTTTACCTCTGGTTTACACAGAGCATCCCGACGGGCGTGGTCATAATCTGGGCATGTATCGCATCCAAAGATATGATGATTCTACAACCGGTATTCACTGGCAGATCCATAAGGGCGGTGGGTTTCACTACCATGAAGCCGAAAAGAGAAACGAGAGCCTGCCGGTTACCCTCTTCATCGGCGGGCCACCTGCCTTGATGATGGCGGCGATTGCACCCTTGCCCGAAAATATTCCGGAATTGATGCTGGCCTCCCTGTTGATGGGGAAAAAATTCCCTTTGACCAAAGATCCCCAGGGCGGGCATCTGCTGGCTGCTTATGCGGAATTTGCCGCCAAAGGCTATGTGCCCCCCCATGTCCGGCAGCCGGAAGGTCCTTTCGGTGATCATTATGGCTACAACTCGTTAAAGCATGATTATCCTGTCTTCCATGTCGAGCGGCTCTTTCACCGGAAGGATGCCATCTATCCCGCTACGGTTGTCGGTCGGCCAAGGCAGGAAGATTTTTACATTGGCGATTTTCTCCAGGATCTGTTGTCACCCCTTTTCCCGTTGGTAATGGGTGGGGTGAAGCAGCTTAAAACCTTCGGCGAAGCCGGCTTTCACTGTCTGGCAGCCGCACGGGTCACCGACCGTTATCCCCGGGAGGCCTTTGCCAGCGGCCTCCGTATCTTAGGGGAGGGCCAGCTTTCTCTTACCAAATTCTTGATCCTCACTGATGGTGACGTGGATGTAAGTGATTTCAAAAAACTCTGGGTCCATGTTCTGGAGAGGGTCGACTGGAGTTCGGACCTTTTCGTTTTTGCCAATGTATCCCAGGATACCCTTGACTACACCGGGCCTTCGGTTAACAAGGGCTCTAAGGCCATGCTGATGGGCCTGGGTGAAAGCGCCCGACGCACTCTACCCGAATTTTTTGATGGTGAGTTACCGCCTGGCTGCAGCCACCCGGAAGTATATCTTCCCGGTACTCTGGTTGTAGAGGGCGGCAGTTATAAATATGATCCCGACCTTCCTAAGCGAATAGCTGCCCACGAACCTTTGGCGGACTGGCCCGTCGTCCTGTTGGTTGATAATACCCGGGCGGCAACCGTCAGCCTGCAGGAGTTCCTCTGGACTTTCTTTACCAGATTCGAACCAGCGGCCGATATCCATGCGGCCGCTTCATCCGTTACCAGGTTTCATGTAGGCCTTACACCCCCGATTGTTATTGATTGCCGGATGAAGCCTTGGTATCCCCACGTTCTTGATGTAGATGATGCCACCCGGCGGAAAGTAGATGCAAAGATTGCTGATATTTTGCCTTCTCGCTGGGCTTAGGCCAGGCAGCTCCAGTCAGACCAGCCAATAAGTAAACTTCTCTTGAGCAACTAAAAAGATATGGAAGAAAGACTGCAGAAAATACTTGCTGCTGCCGGCTTATGCTCACGCCGTCAGGCCGAGCAGTATATTAAGGCCGGCCGGGTCAAGGTTGACGGGAAAATCCGGAACCAACTTGGTAGTAAGGCAGATTCGGCTAAACAACTAATTGAATTTGACAATAAGCCTTTGCCCCGGCCAAAGCTGGTCTGTTATCTGCTGCATAAACCTAAAGGTTATGTCACCACCATGAAAGATCCCCAGGGCAGGCCGACTGTTACTTCCCTGTTGCCTGGAGTTAAAGAGCGGGTTTTTCCGGTTGGCCGTCTCGATATTGACACGGAGGGCGCCCTGTTGATGACCAACGACGGAGATCTTGCCCAGCGCATACTCCATCCCAGTAATGAGATCAACAGAACCTATGAAGCTGTTGTTGCCGGCCGGCCTCCCAGAAATAAGATCGCTGAGCTTGAACGAGGCATCGTAATCGAAGGGAAAAAGACCTGGCCGGCCCGAGTATCCCATCTTAAAAATTTGTCCGGCAAAACCCTTTTCAGAGTCATTATCCATGAGGGACGGAAAAGGCAGGTTCGAAAAATGTTTGGGGCCATCGGCCACCCTGTTATGGAGCTTAAGCGCACGGCATATGGGAAACTCGGTTTGGGTGGCTTGCGGGTGGGAAAGTGCAAAAAGTTGTCCGAAAAGGACCTTAATAGGGTCTTTGAGTGAAAAAAGTCTTTACATTCGAGAGGTTACAGTATAGGTATAAATTTTAGGGAATAATTCCCTACAGGAGATACATAAT
>JBDLIW010000188.1:0-3396 GCA_039714695.1 Thermodesulfobacteriota bacterium
ATTTGCTCCGCAGCACATTCCTCGCGGCTCGAAGTCTCACGCAGTTCGCTATCTGCCGCGGGGTTAACGAGCGAATTTGATCGGTTAACTTCCTTGCATACGGAGATTCTCCGCAGCTCGAAGTCTCACGCTGTTCGCTATCTGCTGCGGGGAGCTTCAATCCCTTGTGTCCCTGGTCGCAGTCGGAAGAGAGGCTGCGGCATCTGCGCCTCGTTTTCAAAGCAAAAATTTCAACACTGTTCCGCGCAATATTAGCCGCGCTCGCAAGCCACCCTTTCAGTCAAAATTTGACTTTCCTGTTAACTTAACGATAGCATGTATTATTAAGAGAAATAATTAAATCTGAGTCCTGCCGGGGCAGGATAGCCTTACTGAAAAACCAAGGGGGCTCCATGGATTCTCCGCAAGTATGTCGAGTGAATGACCATAATCTGACCTACTTCCGGGCCGGACAAGGTGAAACCGTGTTGCTGGTTCACGGGATTACGACTTACTCTTTTCTCTGGCAGGATATCTTCCCTGAATTGGCCAAGAACTATGATGTTATCGCCTTTGACCTTCTTGGTTGCGGGGCGTCTGATATGCCGCTTGATGTCTCCTATTCTCTTTCCGCCCACGCCGAAAGGCTGAAGATATTTGTCGATCAGCTCAGCATAGACAGGCTTCACCTGGTTGGTCACGATCTTGGCGGGGGGATAGCGCAAATCTTTGCGGTCAATCATCCTGACATGCTTTATGATCTTACGTTGATTAATTCGGTTGGTTATGATTTTTGGCCGGTCCAGCCGATTACCGCTCTGCGGACCCCGATTATCCGCCAGATCCTGATGGCAACCATGGATATCGGTGCCTTTAAAATTCTGATATCCAGGGGCACTTTCCACAAGGAACTGGTTACCGAAGAATTGATGGAGCAGTTCTATCTGCCCCTGCAAAGCAGCCTTGGCCGGAAAGCCTTCATGCATTTTGCCAGATGCCTTGATAATCATAATCTGACCGAGATCACCGAGGAGTTGAAGCAGCTCAAGCTGCCGGTCCTCATTATCAGAGGTGATGCTGATCCGTATCTCAGTGCCGAAATTGCCGAAAGGCTGCACGAAGATATCCCGGGCAGCAGGCTGGTCAGGGTGGCAGAGGCCAGCCATTTCATCCAGGTTGATGATCCGGAGCGGGTCAATCGGGAATTGCTAAACTTTCTTGCTCGGGATTAACGAAGGGATGTCTGTGGGACAAGAAAAAACGAGCAGAAGTATCAGGGAGCTGGAGGAAAAGATTCGGGTCCTTGAAGTTGAAAACGAACTGCTTATCGAGCGCGGGGAGGACACCCTGCTTCTCTCTCTTATTTCTGAGCAGATCAACAATCTGGCCGGTCATGATGATATTCTTGATATAGCTCTGGAACAGATTTCCGTTCTGAAGGGCATCTTTTTTAGCGCCTCCGCCCAGTTAGATAAAAACCTCTGCCGGTTCAGCCGGACTTTTTGTTCTTTAAGGTCGGATGGCCTTGAGCATGAGGAGATAAGGCTGTCCCCGGAAATTGTCGCCGAACTTGAGTTTGGTCCGGTTATGATCGATTGCCGTGGCGAGGAAACAAGCGGAGCCAGCTTATCAGGTTTACTTGCGGACCTTTCCCCTCTGGCCGTTTTACTCATCCCAACCCGGGGCAGGATGTTCCCGGATGGCCTTTTTATTTTCGGCGAGGACCTTTCGCCGGACTCATTGCTGAAAAACAGAAATCTTCTGCAACGGGCAGTCGAAATGGTTGCGGATCGGCTGGATAATTTGATCCTGCTCGATCAGGTCTCGGAGCTTAACCAGGAACTGGATCGCAAGGTTGAGCAAAAAACCGAGGAATTACGGCACAGTGAAAATCTTTATCGCTCGCTGGTCGAAAATATTGATCTTGGTGTCACCCTTATTGATGCCGAGCACAATGTTGCCATGGCTAATAGTGCCCAGGGGAGGATGTTTGGGAAAGACCCCTCCTCTTTTATCGGCAGGAAATGCTTCAGAGAGTTTGAAAAACGTGACAATATTTGTGAACACTGCCCCGGAACGAAGGCTATGCAAACCGGGCTCCCGGCTGAAGCTGTAGCACATGGGCAAAAAGAAGATGGTTCCGAAATTACCGCCCGAATTCGGGCCTTCCCGCTTATCGCAGACGATGAAGTAAAAGGGTTTATCGAGGTTGTTGAGGATGTTACGGAGAAGATCCAGGCCGAAGAAGATATGCAGAGGGCCATGAAGCTTGAATCGATGGGTGTTCTTGCCGGCGGGATTGCCCATGATTTCAATAATCTCCTGACCGCTGTTCTCGGCAATGTCTCTCTGCTCAAGCTTGGCGCAGAACCCAATGATAAAATTTACAGTAAACTTACCGAGGTGGAGAAAGCTACCTTAAGGGCCCGGAAGTTGACGCAACAACTGCTTACTTTTGCCAAGGGTGGTTCACCCGTCAAGCAGACCACCTCGGTAAAAGAACTGGCTGTCGATGCGGCGACTTTTGCTCTCAGGGGGGCAAAGGTGCAATGTCGCTTTGATTTTTCCGATGATCTGTGGCTGGTGGATGTGGACCCCGGTCAATTTACCCAGGTAATCCAGAACCTGGCAATTAATGCCAGCCAGGCAATGCCAGCCGGAGGGCTTATTTACCTGGCGGCTGAAAATTTTGAACATGAATCAGGGGATCCATACATTCTGTTGCCCGGCAAATATATAAAGGTTTCGGTCCGGGACGAGGGGGAAGGGATTGAGCATGAGGTGTTGGCAAAAATATTTGACCCGTATTTTACCACCAAGGAAAAAGGGACTGGTATCGGTCTGGCAACCGCGTATTCTATTGCCAAAAACCATGGGGGGCTGCTGACCGTGGATTCTACCCCTGGTTCGGGCAGTACTTTTTACTTCTATCTGCCGGTTTCGGAGCAGGCAAATGGTGTGGAAACGACAGGTCGGCAGGTGGTCCCCGACCAACAGGTCGGGGGGGTTTCAAGTGGTAAGGGGAAAATCCTGCTGATGGATGATGAAGAGATAATTCTCGAAGTAACAGGAGAAATGCTGAGGTATGCCGGATATGAGATCGCCCAGAGCAGAAGCGGCCAGGAGGCGGTTGAAGAGTATCGGCAGGCCATGGCAACGGGAGAAGCGTTTGACGCCGTGATCCTCGATCTTACCGTTCCCGGAGAAGGTTGGGGAGGGGAAAAAACCCTGGAGAAACTTAAAGAGCTTGATCCGGAGGTGAAGGTTGTTCTTTCAAGCGGTTATGCCAATGACCCGGTCATGATCCGTTTTCGTGAATACGGTTTTCTGGCGGCGGTTGCAAAGCCTTACCGGATAGAGCGTTTGAGCAAGGTTCTGGGTGAGGTGCTGGCCACGAAATAAGGTCGCTTTCATCGA
>JBDLIW010000189.1:0-3389 GCA_039714695.1 Thermodesulfobacteriota bacterium
TTCATTTTTATGGATTTGAACCATGTTTTTGGAGTTAAATACCAGTTTGAGGAAATGGTGGAAAACGGGGTCAAATCTTATTCCACATATCCCGAGTGGACAGAATTGGACGGGAGTGGTTCATACTTAGCTCTTGGCTTTGGGTATCATTTTTAAAGAAAAGAGCTATTAGACATAACACAACCTTATATTCAACCAGACGGAGAATAGATCTTTTTATTAACTTTCTGGGGAGATTAATTCAATCAAGAGTTTAAGTGTTGTCCAAAGTAAAGATTAGTGACCAAAACCTCTACAAATCTGGGGGCGTTAAAAGTTAAGATTAGCTTTTGAAATCTTAAATTAACGTGTTGCTGAGAAGATGAATCAGGCCCTATTTTTTCAAGGTAAGTTCTGCTTCGGAAGGCCTGACGTAGATGGGTACTGCTTCGGCGGGATCGATGAAGTTTTTTTCTGCAAACATCCGGGCGGCGATGAAACCGATCGGGGCTGATCTGGGGAAGCAGATCTGTTGCGGGGTGAAGATGGCGTTATCTGCGGCTATCTCCTCAAAAACATCTCGGTATAGTACTGCTCCATCACCGATAAGGATGGTTGGCTTATCAATGAGCAGGGCAAGTATATTCGGTTTCTTGACCAGGTATTCGCCGGTTTTTTCCGGGATGCCTGAATTGTTGCTCTTGTAAAAAGCCCCATACACTTCTTTTTTTCTGGCATCAAGTACGGCGCATATATTACTACCGTTGGGGGCCGCCGCCTGGGAGGCCAGGCCATCAAGGGTAGGTACCCCGATCAGGGGGAGGTTGGTGGCCATTACCAATCCTTTGGCAGTGCTGAGGCCGATCCTGAGGCCGGTGAAGCTTCCCGGGCCGAGGCTGATCGCAATCGCGTCAAGCTGGTCCCAGTCGAGACCGGTTTCCTTCATGACATAATCAACCTGCTGGACGAGACGTTTTGAATGGGTGCTTGAGCTGTCGATGGAGTTTTCTGCCAAACACTTATCGCCGGAAACGATAGCTACGCTGCCGCACATGCTGGCGGTTTCGATGGCCAGGATCAGGGGAGGGGAGGGTTTTGATGTGCTCTTTTTCATTATTCCGGTTCGGTGATATATAGAAGGTTATTTAATGAAGAGGGAAGAGTCTTAATCTTCAATTATGAGATCGCTGCCTCCAGGGGGACTTCCTTCGGGTGCGCCGCCCAAGACTTCGCGATGAAGTTGGTTCTTCTGCCTGGGTACTTTCTGTCATCTCGAACGACCAGCAGGTCGGAGAGATCTGTCTATTTATTTAGATCACAATCGCTAAACTCAAGATTTCTCCTTACGTCGAAATGACACTCGACCAACTACGAAATATCCAGATCATCCCTGGGTAAACAGCTTAACGATGTCGTTATAGATGACAAAGACCATCAGGGTAACCAGGACAACCAGTCCTGCCTGCAGGGCCATTTCCATGATCTTTTGTGGCATCGGCTTGCGGAAGATAGCTTCGTAAGTAAAGAACATCAGGTGGCCGCCGTCGAGGATCGGGATTGGCAAGAGGTTGATCATTCCCAGGCTGACGCTGATCAGTCCCATGAAGCGGATGAGGGCCATCCAGCCGGCGTCCATCTGCTTGCCCGCCTGTTGGGCGATCAGGATCGGGCCGCCGAGCAGGTCTTTGGCCGGCAGTACTTTGTTAATGGCCATCTGTACCGCTTTGCCGGTCAGATAGATAACCGCCCAGGTTTCATAGCATCCTGCGGCTAAGGCCTGGGGCAGGGAGACCTCTTTATAGATCACCTCGTCGCTTCGGGAAATTCCCAGCATATATCTTTTACTTTTCTCCGTGCCGAAGATCGGATCAAAATCGGGACGCAGTTCCGGTTTACCGGTTATCTCAAGCCGTTCGCCATTCCGATCGATAACCAGATGGACCTCGCCTCCTTCGCTTGCCGAGATCAGCTTTGCCACATCCATCCATTTCACGGTTTCCGTGCCGTTGATCGACTTGATAACGTCATCAGCCTGCAAACCGGCACGTTGAGCGGGAGAATCTTTGGCGACCCCGCTGATTACTGTATTATCCACGGGGGAGGGTACACCGGCAACGGCAAAGATCATGAAGAATATAAAGATGGCAAAGAGCAGGTTGAAGATCGGACCGAAGGCGACGATGATAAAACGCTGCCAGACCGGCTTTTCCGCGAAGGAGCGGTCTTTTTCTTCCGGGGTTATTTCCTCTTCCTGCTGCTCGCCGAGCATCTTGACATAGCCGCCGATCGGCAGGGCGCTCAGGAGGTATTCGGTCTCTCCATATGTACGGCTGATCAGTTTTGGTCCGAAGCCGAGGGAGAATTTCAGGACTTTAACATTGAAGAATTTGGCCCAGATAAAATGACCCAGTTCGTGAATGAAAATGACTGGCCCGAGGACTATGATGATTGAGATCAGGTAATTCATATCGTTATATTATCCGTTGTTTTGGGAATTGATAATTGCTTCGGCCCGGCGTCTGGCGTCTTTGTCGGCTGCCAGGATGGCTTCAAGGTTGTCGGCCTTGCCAGGTGTTGTTTCGGCGATTGTTTGCTGGACGGTGCGGGAAATGCCTGGGAAAGAGAGCTTCTCGGCAAGGAACGCTGCCACCGCAACTTCATTGGCACCATTGAGGGTGGCCGGCAGAGTTCCGCCCTTGGCGCAGACCTCGTAGGCCATCCGCAGGGCCGGGAATTTTTCCAGATCAGGAGCATGAAACTCAAGGTTCGGTGAATTAGCCAGGTCCAGCCGGGGCAAATCAAGATCGAGCCGTTCCGGAAAGGTCAGGGCGTAGGCAATGGGGATTTTCATGTCCGGGATACCCAAGTGGGCGATAAACGAGCCGTCCTGAAATTCTACCATGGAATGGACTATGGATTGGGGATGGACCAGAACTTCGATCTTGTCCACTTCAATGTCGAACAGATAGCGGGCTTCAATTACCTCCAACCCCTTGTTCATCAGGGTGGCGGAATCGATTGAAATCTTGGCCCCCATATCCCAATTGGGATGGGCCAGAGCCTCGGCCGGAGTCACCTCTGCCAGCTTGTCTTTATCATGCTTCAAGAAGGGGCCGCCGGAGGCGGTAAGGATCAGGCGGGAGACATCTTCGCGGCGGCCGGCATCGAGTCCCTGGTCAATAGCGCTGTGCTCGCTGTCGATGGGACGGAGATTGACTTTGTTGTTCCGGACTTCGCTCATTACCAGATCACCCGCCATGACGAGCGTTTCCTTGTTGGCGAGGCCGATGTCCTTGCCGGCCCTGATAGCTGCAAGGGTGGGGACCAGACCGGCCGCTCCGACAATGGCGGAAACCGTCATCCGGGCGGAGGAAATGGTGGCAACCCTTTCGTTGCCCTCGGGACCGGTG
>JBDLIW010000190.1:0-3388 GCA_039714695.1 Thermodesulfobacteriota bacterium
TGGAAGCCCGGGGGGGAGATCAAGAGATGAGGTCGACAAGTTCTTCCCGGCTCAATTTTTTGATGATCGCCGCGTCATCTTCGCGCACCAGTTGGGTCGACAGTTTTTTCTTTTTGGCTATCATTTTATTGATCTTTTCCTCAAGGGTACCAACCGTGATCAGTTTAAAGACCTGCACGACGTTTTTCTGGCCCATTCTATGGACCCGGGCCGTGGCCTGGTCCTCACGGGCGGCATTCCACCACCGGTCATAATGGATTACCGCCTGGGCGGCGGTGAGATCCACGCCAATCCCACCGGCCAGCAGACTTGCCGAGAAAACCCGGTACTTGTCGTCATTATTAAATCTGTTGATCATTTCATGTCGTTTGTTGATCGGCATGTCGCCGCGCAAACTGCAGAAGGGAATATCCTGTTCCGCCAGATAATGTTCAATCAGGTCGAGCATGGTGGTGTAGTGGCTGAAAACCACGACCTTCATGGACGCTGCCATGCATTCATTGAGTAGTTCGACAAACAGGTCCCACTTGCCGCTTCGATAGCGGTTCGGGTCGGTGCATTTTTTGACCAGACAGGGGTGGTCGCAGATCTGTTTCAGGTAATTTATTACCGCCAGAAGTTCCATGTACGAGACTGCTTTGTCGTCCTGGTCGGGATCTGTCCTGTTCAGGAGATTCTGGGCCCTGCCGCTGATCAGATCCCGATAGAGGCCTACCTGGTCTTCGCTCAATTCACAGGTGCGATAGTCCTCGATGACGTCCGGCAGTTCCGTCAGGACTTGTTCTCTGGTCCGCCGCAGAAGGAATGGGTTGATCAGGCGGGCCAGTTTTTCCCTGGGTTCCTTTTCCCGGCTCGATTCTATGGCATCTGCATGCCTGGTTTTAAAATCGCGATCTGAGCCTAGGTATCCCGGCAGGCAGATATCGAAGATGGCCTTCAGGTCATTGACCGAATTTTCCAGCGGGGTGCCGGTCAACCCGATAATCACTTCGCTCTTCAGGCGGGCGGCGGCCTTGTAAACATCGGTCTTTTTGTTTTTGACGTACTGGATTTCATCAAAAATGATAAGTTCGAAATCCAATTCGGCCAACAGTTCCGTGTCACGCCGGATGATTCCGTAGGTCGTGATGTAGATGTTCTTGGTGCTGGCCTTGTCAAGATCCCTGCGGCTGCCGTGATATACGTAATAGGACAGGCCCGGGAAGAAGTTATTGATTTTCTCTTCCCAGTGGGGCACTACGGTTGCCGGGCAGACAATCAGGAATTTTGCTTTACTGTTGCCGGTCAGGATCACCTGGAGCAAGCCGAGGGCCTGGTGGGTTTTCCCTAGGCCCATATCATCGGCCAGAATGGCGGACAGGCGGTTATGGTACACCTGGTTAAGCCAGGCTATGCCGTGTTTCTGGTAGTAGCGGAGATGATCGGGAAGTCCGTCGAGGTGGTCTCTTTCCACCCATTTTTCCGTATCCAGCAACTGGTCAAGCAGGTCCCTGCCCCTGGTGGTCTTGTCCACCTTGAGGTCCGGGACCAGGGAGGAGAGCATCATCATTTCGCGCCGGGTCAGGCGGACTCCTTGATCTCCGGTCTGTTCATCATGCCAGAGGCGCTCTTCGCCAAGGTTATGGAACCATTCCAAGGGGCTGTTGGTAAGATTCAGCCATTTTTCCCCTTTGGTCATGAACCTGTTTTTTTCCATCCGGGCGGTCAACAGTTCAACCAGGGAGATGTTGTGGGCGCCCAGCCCGTATTTACCTGAAAGATAACACCAGTTTTCGTCTTTGTTAAAAAAGTCAACTTCGAGTCGGTCGGGGGTATCGGTAAAGTCGAGAGCAAGCAGATTCGGATCAATCTCATTTTCGGCAGCGGTTATGGCCTGGCGGTGTTTTTTTAATAATTCCGGAACCTTATTGGCGTGATAAACTGCCGGCTGAACATTTGGGTCTACCAGGGCATGGTCGGGGTTCTGCTCTGTAACCGGCAGGAAGCCCTCGCCCGGCAGATGGTAATAGCGGCCATACAGCTGTTCTTCCAGAAAGTGGCGATCAAAGGTCCGGCCATCCGGC
Source organism: Thermodesulfobacteriota bacterium (assembly GCA_039714695.1). Taxonomy (GTDB): domain Bacteria; phylum Desulfobacterota; class Desulfobulbia; order Desulfobulbales; family JAGXFP01; genus JAGXFP01. The sequence goes on from JBDLIW010000190.1 coordinate 2,064, forward strand.
AATTTTAGGATAGAGGTGGCGGTCAGTCTGCCGTCCTGCCCCAGTTCAATTCTGGTCGACGCCTTGGCGGGCGGCAAAATCAGGGGCTCTTCCCCGTAAGGGTCAAGACAATCAACCAGATCAGGTGTTTTGGCGCGGGGGATGGTCATGGTAAACAACTGCCGGCCGGTTGCCGGATGGGTTGCGGCGATACGGAACAAACCCTCGGTGTCGGGACCCTCAAGTTTAAGGCTTTTTGGTGGGAGCTCCCCGTAGCTTTGCGAGGCGAGCCAGGGCCAGACTGATTCGTCCCGGTCTTGGGTGGCGCTCCTCTTGCCGAAGGCGTTAAGTTCGACTTCAGCGGTGGTTCGCCCCATATCCAGCAGCCTCTCCCGGAGGCCTAGAGCTTGCTGGGCTCTTTCGATTGGTTGCGGGGTATCCAGCCATTGGAATCTGTCGCTGTAGAAAAGGCTGGTAAAAGCTGCGGTTTCTTCATCAAGCAGCCAGGTGGCCCAAGGGCGCGAGCCCGTGCCGGGGATGGTCAGCTGCCATCTTTTATCCACCCTCTCGATTGTTGCGTCCGCAGCACCCCCTTGGCCGAATAACTCAAAAAGGATTCTGCCGATTAACAGCCAGGGGCTGTTCTGAAAGGAAAATGGCAGGGGGAGGGTTACCTGTGCATTGTTGTCGAGCGGTGCCATTATTTTTATGGCCAGGGCGGCAATATGGCGGCATTGTCTGGAGTGATGCCGTGCCTTGGGAGTGCACAGGTCACAGGCGGCGGTGGAGATTGTAAAATGCTGATGGTCTGCCTGGCCGTTACCCATGGCCAGGTAAACCAGGCCAGATTCATCGTCGTCCTGCATTATGGCGCCGGCCGTGTTTCTGTAGAATAGAAAGACCTCCGGCTGGTCGTTTTTAAGGAGTGCGTTGCCCTCTTTGATCATCTCCTCGCTCAGCCAGGATGAAAGCAGTGAATCGGTTGGGCTGGCCGGATGAAAACCGCTGCTGATCTCGTGGTAATCGGGGTCAAAGGCCCCGCCGTTGGTCTCCTGTTCGTGGAGGACGAAAATGTAGTCGAAGATGTGGGCCAGAAAAAATCCCAGATTGGCGGGGCCGATTCCTTCCGTGCTCTGTAGTTTATCCAGGTTGGTCGCGAGAAGATCTGCCAGGGTGCTGAGGCCCAGGCTTTTTATGCCGTTGTGCATGGCAGACGGGAGCAGGATGCTGCGGATGGAAGTTGCAAGAAGTTCCTGTGAAAGGGGGATTCTGCCCCCGTTGAGGCGAAATACTGCGTCAGCAACGGTTCTTTCGTGGGGCAGCGGGCTGAATTTTTTAAGATCGGC
>JBDLIW010000191.1:0-3380 GCA_039714695.1 Thermodesulfobacteriota bacterium
GGCCGCAGCAGATCAAGTTCCTGAATGATCGCCTTGGGGCGCAGGTCGAAATGTTCTTTGACCAGTTCGATGATCCTCTCGTCACTGAGCTTGCCGGTGCCGAAGGAGTTGACGTTAATTGAGACGGGCTGGGAAATCCCGATCGCGTAGGCAATCTGGACTTCAAGTTGGGAGGCTATGCCGGCTGCGACCAGGTTCTTGGCCACATAGCGGCCCATGTAAGATGAAGAGCGGTCAACCTTGGAGGGATCCTTGCCGGAGAAGGCGCCGCCGCCGTGGGAACCCATGCCGCCGTAAGTATCAACGATGATCTTACGGCCGGTTACCCCGCAGTCTCCTACCGGACCGCCGATTACAAAACGGCCGGTGGGATTGATGAAGTATTTGGTCTCACTGTCGATCATCTTCTCCGGCAGCACGGTTTTGATGATCTCTTCCATAACTCCTTCCTTGAGATCTTCATAACTGACGTCCGGTGAGTGCTGGGTAGAGAGAACCACTGCCTCGACTCTTTTGGGCTGGCCATCCTCGTATTCAATGGTTACCTGACTCTTGGCATCGGGGCGCAGCCAGGGCAGTTTGCCGGACTTGCGAACTTCCGCCTGCTTTTTGACCAGCCGGTGGGAGTAGGTGATCGGCATCGGCATCAACACCCTGGTCTCGTCACAGGCATAACCGAACATCAACCCCTGGTCGCCGGCACCCTGGTCCAGATCAACGCCGGTGCCCTCATCAACACCGACGGCAATATCGGCCGATTGCTTGTCGATACTGGTCAGGACAGCACAAGACTGCCAGTCGAAGCCCATATCTGAAGAGTTGTAACCGATTTCTTTAATGGTTTCGCGAACGATCTGGGGCATGTCCACCCAGGCGTTGGTGGTTATCTCGCCGGCAATAAGGACCATGCCGGTGGTAACCATGGTCTCACAGGCCACCCTGGAAGAGGTGTCCTGGGTAAGGATGCTGTCGAGAATGGCATCGGAAATCTGGTCGGCTACTTTATCCGGATGGCCTTCCGAGACAGACTCGGAAGTGAAGAAGTGGGAACTCATGGATTTTCCTCTCGTGGTGATAAATAAATTATCGGCCGGTATCGCCGGTCGCGCTAATAATAAAAGGGTCTATTCTTGCCCCATTAATAGGGTTAATGTCAAGTAAAATCGTTATATTTGGCCTCTATTTCTTTTACCTTGCGGACAAGCTCTTTGTTGATCGGCACACCAATTCCCATTTTTTCGGCGGCATTGACTAGAGCGCCGTTAATGGCGTCGATTTCCGTCTTCCTTCCGGCTCTTACATCCTGCAGCATTGAGGAAATATTTGCTGCTGTATCTTGGCAGACTTTGCGGGTGATTGCCAGGGGGGCCTGGGCAAAGGTAATCCCTTTTTGCCTGGCCACAACAATTCCTTCCTGAACCGCCTTCTCCAGCAGAGCAGAAATTTCTGCCGATTCGAGCAGGGCGCCGTTTGGGCAATCGTAAATAGCGGTTAAGGCATTGATGCCGATATTCACCATCAGTTTTGCCCAGATGTGGTTCCGGATATCGGGGACTATTTCGGTTTCGATATCGGCTTCGGTCAGGGCTGAGGCAGCCCTGCATATCAGCTCTTTTTTCTTGGCTGGCCCGTCTTCTCCCAGAAAACCTATGCGGGTAAGTCCCTTGCCGCGGTGTAGGACATGGCCGGGCGCTGCCAGGGTGGCGCCATGGGAAGTGACTCCCAGGCCCCAATACGTGTCTCTTAATAATCGGGGAAGAAGGGACAAATGGCCGATGCCGTTTTGCAGGGGAATAATCAGCGAGTCTGTTCCCGCCAGAGGTTTGGCGCTAAGAATGGCATTTTCAATGCTGTATGATTTGATGCAGAGCAGGATAAGGTCAGCGGTGCCGATGATTTTCGGGTCGGAGGTGGCCCGGACGGGTCGTTTCACCACCAGCTTTTCCCTTTCGAGGATCACTCCTTGGCGGTCCAGGAGGGCCGCTCGGTCCCGGTTATGGTCCAGAAGCCAGGTTTCGTTCCTGTTGCTGAGATATGCGGCCATCAGGCACCCGAGGGCGCCGGGGCCGACAACGGCGATCTTCATTGGACACTACAGTAATTATTTATCTGGGTTGCCAGCCTTAAGGCTGGCGGACAGTTATTCTGCCTTTGCAGGTGCAGGGTCGGTGTCGGTATTAGCCTGAGATTGCGGTTTGGCTGTGGTGGGTGACGACAACATCATGCTGCGCCGCTGACTCCGTTTTCCCTGGCTGTTGACAGAGACCAATCTTCTTTTTGGTTTTTTGCCATCAATACCTGTAGAAAATATCATTTCATCGAAAGATTTTTGCAGGGATTTGCTGTAAAAGTTATTGAAGTAATTGGCATTCCTGAGGGTTACCTCTTCGCCAATTTCAATATCGACCAGCGGGACCGCAGCCCAGGTCTGTTTTTCGCCAAGGTCCAGAAACACATACAGGAAACTGCCAGCCTCCACAGCCTCAAGGACTTTACCTTTAATGGTGATAACTTCCGGTGGTTTGGCCCGTTCAATCTCTGAAGTCTGCTGATCCTGCTTGTCCTGGCTGCACCCGGTCAGGACTAGGATGAGAGAGGCCAGCACCGTCGGCAGTATATAGCTGCTCATTTTTCCAAACATTGCTTGTCCACCTTTCACGAGGAGATGTTGGTAATGTTAAAATTGAGAGGATAATCTAATAGGTTCAGGCGTAATTGAACAACAGTTTTTTGTTTTTAACGCCTATCCTGGCAGTACCACCTTTAACCAGGCTGCCAAAGAGGATTTCGTCCGCCAGGACATCACCGATCTCTCGCATAATTAGGCGGCGCAGGGGCCTGGCCCCGTAATCCGGGTCGTATCCCTTGGTTGCCAGCCAGGAGCGGGCCTGGGTGCTGAGTTCGAGTCTGACCTTTTTTTCGATTAGCTGCGTCTGCAGTTCGGCGATCATTTTATCGACGACCTGTCCCATTACCTTCCTGTCGAGCGCGTTGAAAGTTATGGTTGCATCGAGACGGTTTCTGAATTCAGGCGAGAACATGTTTTTTATGGCCTTCTGTTCACGGCCCTTGTTGTCCGTCATAAAGCCGATGGCCCTTTCACTCATTTCCCGGGCCCCGGCATTGGTGGTCATGATCAGGATAACATTGCGGAAATCTGCTTTGCGGCCGGTATTGTCCGTCAGCGTGGAATGATCCATGATCTGCAGCAGGATGCTGAAGATATCCGGGTGGGCTTTCTCGATTTCGTCAAGCAGCAGTACGGAGTACGGGTGCTTGCGGACTGCTTCGGTCAAAAGGCCGCCCTGGTCGAAGCCGACATATCCCGGAGGAGCGGCTATCAGTCGGGCTACGGCATGTTTCTCCATATACTCACTCAT
>JBDLIW010000192.1:0-3365 GCA_039714695.1 Thermodesulfobacteriota bacterium
CTGCTAGGCAAAAAATGGCGCCAAGATAGCCTTTACTCAAAAGGAACCGGCTTGGCCCTCTGTGGCTGAAAATGGCTTTTTTCAAGACCGACTAATTAAGTGTAATATTTGAAGCTCCCCGCAGCAAGCTGCGGGGAATCTCCGTATGCGAGGAAGTTACTCATCAAATTCGTTCGCTAACCCCGCAGAGGTATAGGTAAGGGAGTATACGGCACTCCGAGCTGCGAGGAAGGCACTCTCTGTTCATGTTCAAACCTATTAATTGAGTGAGGATAAAGCAATGTTTATCGGCCATTATGCAGTGGGATTTGCTTTAAAGAAGAAAGCAGACGAGATACCTTTATGGTTGTTGTATATTTCTGTACAACTTGTTGATATCCTTGCTTTTTCATTTGTATTGCTCGGCGTTGAACGGATAGCCTATAACCCGACCGACAACCCTTTTCTCAGAACGATTATCGAGTACGTTCCTTACTCTCATTCTCTGTTTGCCAACCTGCTCCTGGCGGCGCTGGTCTTCCTGATCTTTCAGAAGATCAGGGGCAGAAAGTGGGGAATTATCCTTGGCGGTGGTGTCCTCTCTCACTGGTTCATTGATACGCTGGTCCACAAGGGTGACATGCCCCTTTTCCACAACAGCTTTAAGGTTGGGCTGGGATTGTGGCAGTATCCGTGGCTTGCCTTTCTGTTCGAACTGGTCATCTTCGGGTTGGCCGGATATTACCTGCTGAAAAATTATCAGAAGCTCAAACGATATCTGGTTTTGATCTTTCTGATGGGCGCGGGATTTGCGGCGATGTTCTTTGCCCCGGAAGCAGAAGGAACCCCTGTACAGGTCGCCATCTCAAACCTTTTACTCTACGCTATTTTCACCGCACTGGCCTGCTGGTGCGAACGCCGGCGGTAAAAAGCCTGGAAAGGGGTTGATTAATCTCTCCGGGAGTCGGTCTGGCGAAACGCTACGGCCGGATTGAAGGTGTGTTGTTGCGCTAAACGACACTTTTGCTATATTGATTTTTGCTGTACTACAAGGTGGTAGTTGGGGAGTTGTGCAGCTGGCCGCAAACAAATAGAAAAAAGCAAATAACTACCATCTGTTTTAACATGCGAAGGTAGCTATAAAAGGAGAAGACGAAAATGACGAAAATCGGTGCTGCAACTAAATTGATCCTGGCGATGGCAGCTGTTTTAACTTGTCTGTTGCCTGCTGAATTGTTGGCCGAAGGCTATCTGGTCGAGCATTACGAATTCGGCAAGGTAATTGTCAGTGGTCAAGTTTATGAGCATGATATTGTCATCATGCCGGACGGTGCAATCCAGAGCGGCCCCGAAGACATGCATTATGTTCTTCTGCCAGAGCTTGAGAAGGTTATTAATACCCCGGACATCAAGGTCCTGGTGATCGGTACCGGGGCTGATGGCAACGGACTATTACGGAAGAAATTGATCAAGGTTGTTAAGGCCAGGGGTATCAAACTCGAAATGATGCTTACCAGGGTGCCATGAAGTTGATAAATGAGTCTCCCAAACAAGGTCTGGTTGCCATGCTCCACCTGAATTGTTGAACACGCTCAGTGGGAACATTAAGTAGTATTTATCAACATTTGTGCAAAAAAAATTTCGAAAATTCCAGCGGCGATATATCGCCGCTGGATACTACGGCAGATTTATTAATCTATCTCTGGGTTCAATTCCCCGCGGTTTGCCGCGAGTAAAAGTACCGAACGGAGAAGTTGATACCCCGTAGCTTGCTGCGGGGGAGGTTCATTTTTTAGTCATTATGACGTTTTTATGTAGTGGTCAATAGCGCCTCTTTTTTCTTCAGATAGCGAGCAAGGAGCAGGCTGACTGCCAAGGAGACTGCGGCCAGAGCCAGGAAGCGAAGATCAAGAAAGGAACTGCCCAGCAGGGTATAGGTCAAAAGACCCGGAATGGTTCCGATCAAGGTGCCGAGGGCAAAGTCTTTTTGGCGGATGCAGCTCAGGCCGGAGGCGTAGCTCACCAGGTCAAAGGGCAGAAAGATAAGACGGGAGACCATTACCAGGATCAGGCCATTGCCTTCGGTATAACAGGAGACCTTGGCGGCAAGTTGGTCAGATGGAGAAAGATATTCCAGAATATTGCCCTTGAAGTAGCGGCTGAGCAGGAAGGAGAGGTTGGCGCTGATGTTTTCGCCGATCATGGTCAAAATCAGCCCCTGCACAGGCCCGAACAGAGCTCCGGCGGCGATGGTCAGCAGGCTGGCCGGGAAAAAGAACAGGCCGCGGACGGAATAGACTGCCAGGTAGATCAGGGGGCCCCAGATACCGAGCTCCCCCAGGTAGAGGGTCAGGATGGCAATGATCTCGCTGGGGGAAAGGCCCTTGAGCACCGCACCGGTTAGACCGGCCGCCAGTACTGTTCCCCACAGCAACAGTATGACTTTTTTTATCCGTTTATTGTCGAGCATCCTGAGGTTCCTGCGCATTATTTTCCAGCTTGATTCATCCGGCGAACCATGTTTTACCCATTAGTTAACTACAAGAACCGTACCAGAGGCCACACGAAAATATTTGCAGTAATAACAAGTAGTTACGTGTGGTTTTGTTTTCCGGGGAGATGCTGTTGAATAATATTCTACAACGGCCTTACGGGGGAGAGATGAATAGTCTGCAAATCAATTAACCGCAAAGTCGCAATCGTTGCACCTTTGTTGTTAATAATGTTAGTAATTGCTGATTGGAAGAATGATCAGGATAATTGAAAAGGGAAGAGAATATGAAAGAAAAATTTTCTTGTCCAAGTTGTGGGGTAAGGCTTGGGGCGCGTGAAGCAGGCGAAGTTGACTACAAATGCCCGGAATGCAGGGGTGAACTCCAGGAGATAGAGATTGCAGAGGAAGGCTCTGGAGATATGCTGCCAACTGACTCGGGTACCCCCTCAACAACAGGGCGGATGCTCGGATTGTATGCTGTCATGGCAATTGGGGCTCTGATGATTTTTTTCATTCTGACAAAAAGCAAGGTCGATCAAGGGTCTTCCGGGGCTGACGTTTTCGAAACTAAAGCCATAGAACGCCAGCTGGAAAAAGCCCGGAATCTTAATCAAAAAACGCCGATGATGGTCGACAAGTCTACTCGCCTTGACCAGGTGGTTATCCGAGACAGAAAAATTATTTTCAAGAGTACCCTGATAAATCCGGAGGCCGAGAAAAGGGCAGGTGAAGAAGAGTTTAAAAAGCAGGTGGGGCAATCCCTGGTGGCAAGATATTGCACCAATGAAGAGACTCGGAAGGCCCTTCAGCTGGGCATTGCCTACGGGCATGAATATTTCAACCAGGATGGTAAGACACTTTTTACTGCCGGGATCACCCTTGAAGATTGCCA
>JBDLIW010000193.1:0-3358 GCA_039714695.1 Thermodesulfobacteriota bacterium
TTTCAACCGGAAGAAGCTTTCTCTATCTGGGCCTCAAGGGCCCGAGGGAGAAGGATGTGGTAGCCAGAATCAAAATATTCAGCATCGTCACGGTGTATGCAACCACCCTCGGCCAGACCCTGAATCCTTTTGATCGTTGAAGTTTCCCGGATATCGTTCATTAAAGACAGGATCCGGATGCCTTCGACCATGAAGATCAGACCGCTGCGTTTCACGTCCAGCTGGCCGCGGTGTTTGCCGCTCCTTTCGGTAATGAACCGGCCGAAGATCCCGGTCGGGGCAGTATGGCGGCCTTCTTCCTCGTGGAGTATCCGCAGAGCCTCATGGTGTACTTTTAACTCGGTATAGGCAAAATCCCTTACCTCCGAAAAAAGCATGTTGTTACCGTAAACCGGGGTGGCGTCGAAAAGTACGGTCAGGAACCGGCCCAGTTCTCTTACTTGGTGGGTGAACCAGTAGTTTATCTGCTGTTTCCACTCTGAGACGTCCTTGCGCCACAAGGGGTTAAGGCACATTATATATCCTGGGCAAGTCTCAAAACCGATTTCGGCAAGCATCTCCGAGAAGGTGACTGTGAGGTCGATAAAATACGGGGAGTAGGGAAGGTCGGGGTCATCCGTGTCATCAATGATCAGGCCATGGTCCTGGTCCGGGCTCAAGAGGTTTTCAAGACGGCCGTGGCTGCCGGTCAGGTAGAGGCAGACCGGGGCTGGTGGCCGGCCATGCTTTTTCATGGCCAGCTTGAAGGCCCGGCGATGGATATCCTGGTTGATCATCGAGATCATCACCACCACATCAAAAGCTCTGATCCCCATACTGAGCTTCGATCCTGCCATCGACGGCAACATATCCTTGATCTTCTTGAGATCGAAGGCATCGATTGCATCTCCGATGCCTTCGATAAGGGTCATGGGTTCCGGGTATTTAAGCTTCAGGAGCTGGCGCATGGTCACGATGCCGACCAGTTTGCCGTCCTCGACCAGGGGTAGGTGCTTGATTCCCCTGGCGGCCAGGGCGGACATTGCCCGGTATATTGTGTTTCCCGGGCTCTGAACCAACAGGTCACCGGTCATGATCGTGGCGATTTTGGTCTGGGCGAGATCGAGGTTGTCGGCGGCAGCAACATGTCGCATGACGTCTTTCTCGGTAACGATGCCAACCGGGATATCATCCCTGGTGACGATTACGCTGGAAATGGATCGGGCGGTCATTTCCCGGATGATGTTTATTACCGGATCGTGCTGGTTGCAGGTAAAGAGCGAGGTATCCATCACCGAGCGGAGTTCTTCGCTGTAAGGAAGTGATTCGACCCCGGTCAGGACCTCTTTGGTATCGAGAAGTTTCTTCAGGGAAAGTTGATCGACATTGGCGCGTTTTTTCATTGCTGGTCTCTCTCCAGAGGGGACCCCTAAGTAGACAATTACTGACATTATACATTTTTTTTATACCAATCCCTATTCTTAATTCTGTATAGTATTGCTTCATCTTTTAAAGGGGGATTCATTCAGGTCCATGAAATTCAGGTTGATAGCCATAGTGGTAATTTATTTGCTGACTGGCCAGACAGGAGTGGTCGTTGCCGGTCCGGCTTGTTGCGTTTCTGCTGATGTCAACACATCGAATCTCGCCGCCGATGATCTTGGTGGTGCCGGACTGGATGAGGCGCTTGCCGCCAGTCTGAGATTTATGAAGAAGCGGCCCCGGGCAAGGAAATATCGACTATGCGATCAGGATTTCACGGTGGCTGAACTGATCGAAGGGTTGACTGAATTTCAAGAATTATTCAGGAGGAATGGCCACTCGAACGACTTTGTAACTAAAGTCAGGGAACATTTCGACATATGTGGTGCCGTGGGGGAGAATGGTGAGGGCAAGGTCATGGTTACCGGCTATTTCGAACCTGTTCTGGATGGAAGTTTGCAAAGGAAACCGCCGTTCATTTATCCCCTCTACAGGGTGCCGAACAATCTGGTAAAGAAAAATGGCAACATCGGCAGGATGCAGGACGACCAGTTTTTGTCTTACTGGACCCGGGCCCAGATCGAGGAAGAAGACCTGCTGGCCGGCAATGAGCTGGTTTATCTGAATGACCCGGTCGAAGCTTTTATTCTCCATATTCAGGGGTCAGGTCGGGTTCGCTTAAGGGATGGCACGCTTCGCCGGGTCCAGTTTGCTGCCAAGAACGGCCTGCCTTATCGCAGTATCGGCAGGTTGCTGGCCGACAGTGGCAGGATGGAATTATCCGAAGTAAACCTACCCGTAATTGTCAATTATCTGAACGAGCATCCTGAAGAGCGGAAGGACATTCTTTATCATAACGAATCGTATATCTTTTTCAGGTGGGGAAATAACGGCGACAGCGGTCCGCTGGGGCGGATCAGTGAGCCTCTGACGACTGATCGTTCGGTGGCCCTCGATCACGATTGTTTCCCGCCCGGCGGGTTGGGCTTTTTGAAGAGCAGAAAACCGATTTTTAACGACAACGACGAGATAATTGGTTGGGCGCCGATGAGCAGGTTCGTGGTCAACCAGGACAGCGGCTCAGCCATCAGAGGGCCTGGTCGGGTAGATCTTTTTTTGGGGGCAGGGAATCGGGCCAGGATGACAGCCGGAATCATGAAGCATCCCGGCCGGCTTTATTTCCTGGTAAAAAAGAAATAGTTGTCAATTCCCGCCTTGATTTTGTAATATTTCCGGGATTGGGGAGAAATTCTAACAGCAATTACAGGAAAGGAAAGACGATGAAACAGCCAGATGTCGACTACTGGATTGGCGCGATGCTTAACTCGTATGATCATGTGTCAGATCTGAATGTTACGGCGGGAAAAGCCTTGCAGGTGGAGTCTTCCGGTGTGATGCAACCGGTTGCGGTTAGTCCTCAAGTAAACACCCTTACTCCGTTTCAGGCGGAGTCTTTCGCCCTCAATGTGATAAGCGGTGATACGCGGCTGTTGAACGATCTGGTCGAGAGAGGGTCCTGTGACCTTTCTTATCGCCTGGGGCGGGATATCAGGTTCAGGGTCAATATCTTTTCCGGCCGCCGTAATCTGTCGACCGTACTCCGAAAGCTGGAGACCAAGATTCCGACCATTGAAGAACTTGCCCTGCCCGATGTGTTGCACAGGATCCACAAGGAAAAAAACGGACTGGTCCTGGTGACCGGTGCCACCGGTACGGGAAAATCAACAACCCTTGCGGCAATACTTGACGAAGTAAACAGGGCTCAGGCTGTTCATGTAATCACCCTGGAAGATCCCATTGAGTACTCCCATGAACATAAAATGGCAACCTTTAACCAGCGTGAGCTCGGCGCCGATTTTGATACTTTTTCCGATGGTTTGCGGGCGGCTCTGCGCCA
>JBDLIW010000194.1:0-3307 GCA_039714695.1 Thermodesulfobacteriota bacterium
CAACGGCGTCACTTAAGCGTTCCAATGCGGAACTTGAGCATTTTGCACATGTGGCATCCCATGACCTTCAGGAGCCGTTGCCTCGATCAGCTCCTTTTCGATTTTATTTCTCTCAAATATTTCGTTCTGCAGAAGCTGGTTGGCATCAATCAATTCTTCGGTTCTCTCATCGACAAGATCTTCCAGCCATAAACGATACTCCTCAAGCTCCTGTTCAACCTTCTTCTTCTCGGTTGTATCCTGGATGATGACTATGCCACCCCGATTCCCATTGTCAATGTCACCAAGCGAAGCCCCGGCCAGCAGAACACTTCGCACCTCGCCCTCCGTATCGCCCTTGAAGGCGGGGACCTGGATAGTTATTTCCAGATTAGAAAAAGACCCGCCTGTATTTATTGACTCTTCCAGTGGGCATTCCCTGCAGAATTCGTGACCGATAACCTCGCAACAACCACGGCCTTTCAGTTCGGCGGAACCGATGTTAAAGAATTTTTCAAAAGCGGGATTTACGTCAATCAGACGCAAGGCCTGATCAACTACAAAAGCTGGTTCTCGCATTCGGTAAAAAACTGTCACGTAGCGCTTCTTCTCTTGGAGGACATAGCGTTTGACATCCTGGTTGCGACGACGGGACAGGGCTTTGTCCATCCTCATCCATTCCGTAACAAAAGAAGTGGTTACATCATCAAAAAAAACATCCAGCCGGGAGAAAATAGCTTTAAAGTCCGTGAGCTCTGAGCGATGATGCCAAAGTTTGTCGAGCAGATGTTTTTTTACCTGTCGATGACTTGAGAAGAAAGCACCCGGTCCGAAACCGCTGCCTCGAAACTGTTCAGCCAGTTCCCGGCCGACATGATTACCGGCGGGCGCTTCTTGTGACTTGTTTACGGCAGGGATTGTTTCGGATTCGATATCTTCGGAAAGGATTTTTGAAGTAAAGAGCAGAACAGATTTTACAATCTCGCAACTTATCTCGGAAATATCTTCACCGGAAATACCGGAATGCTTGATGGCATTTTGCTCAAGGCCTGCCAATAAAGATCGTGCTGCTCTTGCCAGCACCTCTGAGAACAAGGCACGGTCAGCCATACTTCTTCCTCTCTCTTTCCTTCAGGACAACCCGGAGCGGGGCCTTATCAAGCCCCAACCCTTCCCGCAGTTGGTTTACCAGGAACCGGTAATAAGAGAAGTGGACCCCCTTGGGGTAATTGACAAAGATGATGAAGGTCGGCGGCCGTGTCCCGACCTGGGTCGCATAATAAAACTTTAATCGCCGGCCCTTGTGCAACGCTGGAGAATGTTCCTCCACAGCCTTCTGGATAATTTTGTTGATGCGATTGGTTGTGAAACTCAAGGAGAACTGTTCATACACCGTATCAATTGACGGGAGAATGCGTCCTGTGCCGGAGCCGGTAAGAGCGGAAATGGTCATGGTCGGGGCATAACCGACAAAGCGGGTGGCCATTTCCACTTCATTCATTATCCATTTCTGTTTCTTCTTGTCTCCGCTGACCAGGTCCCACTTGTTCACCAGAACCAGGCAGGCCCTGCCCCTCTCAATGGCATAGCCAATTACTTTTGTATCCTGCTCGGTTATCCCCTCACCGGCATCGATCAGGAACAGGGCCAGATCACAACGCTCCAAGGCGGAAAGGGCCCGCATCACACTGAACTTCTCCAGCAGATTTTCTCTGACCTTGCCTCTCCGCCTGATCCCGGCGGTGTCGATTAAGAGATAAGACCTGCCATCCTTCTCCAGCAGGGTATCAACTGAGTCCCTGGTAGTACCGGGCACCTTCGAGACAATCATCCGCTTTTCACCAAGCAGTCGGTTTACCAGCGACGACTTGCCGACGTTAGGCCGACCGATAACCGCTACGGCCACTGTCTCGTCCGGCAGATCTGGAGCCACAGCAGGGCAAGCCATGCGCTCGCCGACGGCCTCCATCAAACTATTAATGCCATAGCCATGGGAAGCCGAGATCGGCCACAGTTCATCAACCCCCAGTTCATAGAATTGCGGGACTAGACGATCTTCAACTTCAGGGCTATCAACCTTGTTCACTGCAAAAAATACCGGCTTGCCTGATTTTCGCAAAGCATCGGCTACCCGGTAATCCTCACTCGATACTTCATCGCGTCCATCGAGCAGACAGAGAATGACATCCGCCTCGTCAATTGCCGCCCAGGTCTGCTCCTGAATCCCGCCAACAACCAGCACGCGATCATCGGTTGGCGCCTCTTTAGGAAAAGCCCTACCTCCAACTCCCTTTTCGGTCGGCAGAGGTTCTATACCACCGGTGTCGATAAGTACAAAACTATGCTCCTGCCAGTTTACCTTGGCGTAGTGGCGGTCACGAGTAACACCCGGGGTAGAATCAACAATCGCGTCCCTCTTCCGGGTCAACCGGTTAAAGAGCGACGATTTCCCTACATTTGGCCGACCCACCAGGGCGACAATTGGCAATCTATCCGCTTTCATCAATTAACATCCTATACATTTTTATGAAAAATCCAAAACTTAATAGAAAGATTTGTTTTAACTTATTGCTTGCGCGACTTTTTCAGGCAATGAATCCGCTAATACCCTGAGAACGGGAAACCGGCCCCCCAGAGGTTTTGCCAAAAGTTTGTCAAGCAACAGAACGGCCGGTTGCAGAAACCCCCGAAAAAACTTTTTGCCCTTTATATTTGAAAGATACGAAAAAGCTCCGATAATCTGTAAATTTCTCTGCAAAGAAAGCCAATAATACGATTCCATAAATAAGCTGCCATCAACATCCATATAATTAGACAAGGCCTGCAGATACCTGACTATCAGCCTGTCTTTTATGGGGTCAGCCAGGGAAACGTATGGATCATTTAACAAGGAGGCTAAATCGTAACCAAGAGGCCCCAACCGCCCCCCTTGAAAATCTATGACCCGCAATTGCTTTTTGTAGACCATGATATTCCTGGACTGGAAATCCCGGTGCAGAAAAAACCCGGCTGGAGCCGAAGAGGCAAGATCCGCCAAGAGGATAAACTCTTCGTGGAGCCCATCAGGGATGTTGAGACCAAGCAGTTCTCGGCAACATGCCCGACTGAAATAGCCTGACTCACGGTCAAGCATGATTGTCCGATCATATCTGCCGCTATCCCAACACCAGCCTTGTTTAAAATCTCTACCGCCGTCGACCTGCATCTGTGCCAACATTTCAACCGCCTGTCCATAAACACTTACGATATCCTCCTCAGACCAACTTTCTTTTGTCACTGCATTATGGAGCAAAAGGTCTCCAAGGTCTTCACAAAGGATAATCCCTGT
>JBDLIW010000195.1:0-3291 GCA_039714695.1 Thermodesulfobacteriota bacterium
GCGAAAGTACTTGTTGTAGACATGGGAGTCGCGGCCGATATTTCGGCTATGGCCGACAGCGGCAAGTTAATAGATAAGAAAATCGCGCCCGGTACCGCCAATATGGCCAACGGTCCGGCCATGAGTCGCGAGCAGGCTGTTGCCTCTATAGAAGCAGGGATCGAAGTAGCCAACGGGATGGCCGGGATGATCGATCTCTTCGGGACCGGTGATATGGGAATCGGCAATACCACCCCAAGCACCGCAATTGTATCTGCCATGACCGGCACGCCGGTGGTAGAGGTCACCGGTCGTGGTACCGGTCTCGATGATGAACAGCTCAACCACAAGATTTCCGTAATCGAGAAGGCCCTTGAAGTAAATAAACCGGACCCTGAGGATGGCCTTGATGTTTTAAGTAAAGTGGGCGGCTTTGAGATCGGCGGGATTGCCGGACTGGTTCTGGGGGCCGCTGCAAATCGGAAGCCGATAATGGTCGACGGTTTTATCTCCACGGCCGGAGCTCTGATCGCCTGCAGCCTGGAGCCTGCCTGTAAGGATTATATTATTGCTTCCCATCGTAGTGTTGAACAGGGTCATAAGATCATGCTCCGGCATCTGGGCTGCGAACCGCTGCTCGATCTGGACATGCGGCTGGGCGAAGGGACCGGCGGCGCTCTGGCGATGAATGTGGTCGAGGCTGCCAAACGGGTGCTGACCGACGTGGCCACCTTCGAAGAGGCGATGGTATCTTCCGCGGACAAATAGTTTGGCTTAGCCAACAAGTATTAGCTTAGCCATCGGAAATAGTAATCTGTCAAAAAGGATCGAAAGTGATGCGTGGGTTTTTTGCTGCTATAAGATTTCTGACTATAATTCCCGTGCCGGGCAAGATTGGCACAGGGAAGGACGATCTGGCCGGGAGCCTGGCTTTTTTCCCCCTGGTCGGTCTGTTGATCGGAGCCCTGACCGGCGGGGTCTTCTACCTGGCCGGCCCCTATCTGCCCCTGCCTCTGCTGGTGGTCCTGGTAGTATTCATGCTTATGGGTTTTTCCGGCGGACTGCATCTGGACGGGGTAGCCGACTGTGCGGACGGGTTTTTCAGCTCCCGGCCCCGGGAAAAGATGCTGGAGATCATGCGGGACAGCCGGATCGGAACCATGGGGGTAGCCGGAATTTTCCTGATTTTTTCCCTTAAGGGCGCGGCCCTGATGTCGTTACCGCTGGCAGAGTTATGGCCTCTTCTGGTGCTGATGCCCATTGCCGGTCGCTGCTCGATGCCGATCATGATGGCGGTTTTGCCCTATGCCCGGAAAGAGGGGGGACTGGCCTCCGTTTTCTATGAAAGGGATGCGGTGCTTGAGGCTATCTGGGCGGTGGGGCTATTCCTGGTGTTCAGCTGGCTCCTGGTCGGCATTATCGGGTTCCTGCTTGCCCCTGTCATTATCGTCGTTATTCTGGCCTTCTGTTTCTACTGCAAAAGGAGGATAGGTGGCGCGACCGGGGATACCCTTGGTGCGGTTTGTGAGATCTCCGAAGCGGCTCTAGCGGTCTTTTATGTGTCGCTGATGTTCGTATTGTCGGCAGGCTGATCTCTGGCAGGTAGATGTCATTTCGACCAACGGGAGAAATCCTGAGCGTAGCGAATTAAACAACAGCGACAAGACTAGATCTCTTCGGCTTGGTGGCGTGCCCAACGGAAGTCCCCTTGGGGGATTCGAGATGACTGTCTATGGTGTACCTCTACATTTCAACAAAATATGAAATCTGATAATCAAAAAGAATCTCAGAAATCCACTAATGATTTCGGCCATGGCGGCAACTTGCGGGAACTGACGGAGCGGACCGGTTCTCCTTCGGAGCGGATTATAGATTTCAGCGCCAACCTCAATCCTTTGGGGGCCCCTGAATACCTGCGGAAAACCATCAGCCGCAGTGTGGAGAAACTGATCCACTATCCCGACCCGCATAGTGTTGGGCTCCTGGCCAGCCTGGCCTCGACTTTGACAATTGATGAGCGCCAGCTGGTCGTTGGCAACGGCTCCACCGAAATAATCTATGCATTGCCGAGGGCTTTTGACTGTCGGAGGGCGGTGGTTCCGGTTCCTTCCTATCTCGATTACGAAAGGGCGGCCCGTCTCTCCGGGCTTGAGGTATTGCCGGTTGACCTTGCCGAAGAGGATGGCTTCCGGCTTGATTTTACCGAACTGGCCGATCTTCTGGAGGAAGGGGATCTGGTCTATCTTGGTCGGCCCAACAACCCTACCGGCATTTCTTTCGCGGCGGCTGAACTGCTGGCAGTGATAGCCGCGCATCCCGGGGTATATTTTGCCATTGATGAATCTTTCTTTGAGTTTATTGGCGCTGAAAGTGAACTGATCACCAGGGATATGGCGGCCAACCTGATCGTTTTTCGTTCCCTGACCAAGTTTTATGCCATTCCCGGCCTGCGCTTGGGCTTTGCCGTAGCGTCTCCGGAGACCGCCGAATTGCTCCGGGCCCAAATTCTGCCCTGGACGGTTAATACCATCGCCCAGGAGGTCGGTGAGGCTGTAGTAATCGATAAGGAGTATGGGGAACAGAGCCGGAATTATGTCACGGCAAGGCGAAGTGAACTGCAGAAGAAACTGGCAGGGATTTTGGGTCTGAAGGTTTTTCCCGGCGAGGCCAACTATCTGTTGGTCAAGCTCGAAAAGGCCGAGATTACAGTTAGTCAACTTGCAGAACGATTGCTGGCCAGTTCCCCCAGACCGATCGCTATCCGGGAATGTGAAAATTTCACCGGACTTGACCGGGGATTTTTCCGGGTGGCGGTTCGCAACGAAAAAGATAATGAAGAACTGTATTTGGCATTAGCGGGAGAACTTGATCCTGCTTCACCCAAGAGGATAGTCCGGCCCAGAAAGACCCCAGCTCTGATGCTGCAGGGCACTTCTTCCAATGCCGGCAAGAGCGTGCTTACCGCGGCCTTGGGTCGGATTTTCCTCCAGGACGGATACCGGGTTGCCCCCTTTAAGGCCCAGAACATGTCGCTCAATTCTTATGTTACACGGAATGGTGGTGAAATGGGACGGGCCCAGGTGGTGCAGGCCCAAGCCTGCCGGCTTGATCCCGAGGTCAGGATGAACCCGGTCTTGCTCAAGCCGTCGAGTGATGTCGGCAGCCAGGTGATCGTTAACGGCAGGGTGGTCGGTAATATGTCGGTCGACAACTATATTCGCTACAAACCGGAGGCAAAGCAGGCCGCTTTCGCAGCGTACGATTCCCTGGCCGCAGAAAATGATGTCATGGTCCTGGAGGGGGCCGGCAGCC
>JBDLIW010000196.1:0-3288 GCA_039714695.1 Thermodesulfobacteriota bacterium
AAACTTGGGAACCCGGCCAAGCTCGATGACCTTGTTTGGCCCGGCGTTATAGGCGGCAAGAGCAAGACGGACATTGCCGTTAAAGAGGCCGAGCATCTTGCGCAGATAACGAGTGCCGCCGTTGATGTTATCCTTGGGGTCAAAAGGATCAAAAACCTGCATGTCATCGGCGGTGCCCGGCATTAACTGCATCAGACCGAGGGCGCCTCTGCGGGAAACAGCCAGGTAGTTGAAGTTGGACTCCGCCCTGATCACCGATTTGACCAGCCTGGGGTCCACATGGTAGCGGTTGGCTGCTGCCCGGATCATCTCATCATAATAGTCCGGATCCGGATCCCAGTCGGCGGCCGTTGCGGGGATCAGCACCCGGCTGTTCGAGGTGGTGGCAGAGAGCCGAGGCCGCTTTTCCCGAACTACGGGTTTGTATTGCGGATCAGTAGGGACGTTGGAAAAATGGACAACGCCATCGTCGTCGACATAAGTATATATCGTCGCGAAAGACGTTCCTGCTGAAATCGCCATGATAACAGCGACAGCTATGAGAAAAGAAACGATTTTAAGGTTCATCTTCTTTCATTATACTACATTTATTTTCTTTTTTCCCAATCTGACAGAAAATTTTCTATACCGATGTCTGTCAAGGGGTGTTTAGCCAACTGATTGATAACCTTAAAAGGGATAGTTGCGATATCGGCGCCGATCAAAGCTGATTCAACAACATGCATTGGGCTGCGGACGCTGGCAACTATTACTTCACTGGCAAAACCGTAGTTATCGAGAATAGTCATGATGTCGCTGATCAAATCCATTCCGTCAAGGGAGATATCGTCGAGGCGACCGACAAAAGGGCTGATGAAACTGGCCCCGGCCTTGGCGGCAAGCAGGGCCTGGGAAGCGGAAAATACCAGGGTTACATTGGTTTTTATCCCTTCATCGGCAAAAGTTTTGACGGCTTTTAGTCCTTCGGTGATCATCGGCACCTTAATGACAATATTGTCGTTGATCTTGGCCAGTTCCCGGCCTTCTTTCAACATGCCTTCTGCCTCAAGACTGACAACTTCAGCACTGATCGGGCCATCTACGATGTCGCAGATTTCCGTGATAACTTCGTGGAAATCGCGGCCTTCTTTAGCGATCAGAGAAGGGTTGGTCGTTACTCCGTCAACCATTCCCATGGCAACGGCCTGCTTGATTTCGTCGATGTTTGCGGTGTCGATAAAAAATTTCATGGGCTATTCTCCTTTATTGGCTTGGTATTTGTCGCGGCACTCGGCAGAGCAAAAATAAACGGACTCGCCATTATCACTCAGCACGAAAGCTTGTTTTTTAGGGATGCATGTTTTGCATATCGGGTCTTCAACCAGAACATCATGGGTCTGTTGCCCACCTTTCGGGCTTTTTTTAGCAGAGCGTTTTTTTCCGCCGATAAGCAGGCGAAAAAGAATATAGAACAATATGATGAGGATCAGTATCCTTATAGGATTCACGCCTTATCTGCTCCTGGAATAAAAGAATCCCTCTTGTCCGGCCAGCTGATCTGGCGAATCTCGCCAGACTCGCATATTGGCAAGGAGCGCATCATCTGTCGGGTGGTTGACCCTGAAACCGGGTGCGGATGATCCGGGGCAATTTCCGCCAGCGGAATCAAGACAAACGGACGATACTTCATCTCAGGGTGGGGAAGCTCAAGTTCCGCTTCCGAAACAACGAGGTCATCATAGTAAAGTATATCAAGGTCAACCGGACGGTCTACGGTTTTGCTGCGCTCACGTCCCATGGCTGATTCAATTTTCTTTAGTATCTCAAGCAAACGTTGGGGAGGCAGATCGGTCTCCAAAACGCCAACAGCATTGGTAAACAACTGGTCGGAAAGCTTCTTCCCCTTTGCCTCCCAGGCTTTCTTGTTCACCGGCTTGGTCAGATAAGGGCTGGATATCGCCAGGGTGGTTATCTGCGGCTGGTCACCGGTCTGTTGCCACGCTTTCTGGAGATTATGGCAACCATCACCGAGGTTAGAGCCCAGCCCGATAAAGGCCAGAGACATCAGAACCCTGTTTTTTTAATGCGATCGACAGCTTCCTGCAGCCTTTCGCTGGAGACGGTAAGGGCGATCCTGAAATAACCTTCACCCGGATCACCGAAGCCGTTGCCCGGAGTTGCCACGATCCCGGCGTTTTCAAGCAGGTGCGCGACAAAGGTGGCCGAGGTATAGCCAGCCGGTACTTCGGCCCAGATATAGAAGGTGGCCTTGGGCGCTGTTGCCTTGATCCCGAGTTCTTCCATGCCCTTCATAACCACGTCGCGGCGTTCTTCGTATAATTTTCGCATCTCGGCCAGCCAGGCGTCGTCATCGGCCATGGCTTCAATCCCGGCTATCTGGATGGCTTCAAAGATGCCGGAGTCGATATTGCTCTTGATCTGGCCCAGGCCGCCGATAATTTCCTGGTTGCCCGCAGCCCAGCCGATCCGCCAGCCCGTCATATTGTACGTTTTGGACAGTGAATGAAACTCGATCCCGACATCCATAGCTCCCGGGGTTTCCAGGAAACTTGGGGGTAAATAACCGTCGAAGGCCATCTCCGAGTAGGCGAAATCATGGCAGATCATGATGTTGTGTTTCTTGGCGAAGGCCACAACTTCGGAGAAAAACTCCGGGGTAGCGGGTGCCGCAGTAGGGTTGTTCGGGTAATTAAGAAACATCATCTTGGCCTTGGCCAGGATGTCAGCCGGAATGGCATCAAGATCCGGCAGGAAGCCATTTTCTTTTAAGAGGGGCATTTCATATGGCTCGCCGCCGGCAAACTGGGTGGCGATCTTGTAGACCGGATAGGCCGGGCTGGGGACCAGGGCTACATCTCCCGGATTGATGAAGGCCAGCGGGATGTGGGCAATTCCTTCCTTGGAACCGATCAGGGAAACAACCTCTTTGAGCGGGTGGAGTTCCACGCCACATCTCTTTTTATACCATTTGCTGACTGCCTCGCGGAAATTGTTCATCCCGGTATAGCTGGGATAGCGGTGATGTGCCGGGACACTGGCAGCCTTGCAGAGCGAGTCAATGATGTGCTGCGGGGTGGGCTGGTCTGGATCGCCGACGCCGACATCAATCACATCAACCCCTCGGGCTTTAACTTCATCTTTTTTACGGTCAAGTTCGGCAAAAAGGTAGGGAGGCAGCTGTTTAAGCCGGTCCGCTTTATCAATCTTAAGCATTACTGGAATTCCTTATTGAGTCTCAAGTTTCAGTTTACAGGTCCTGTAGTTCCAGGACATCAAACATGGTATACA
>JBDLIW010000197.1:0-3243 GCA_039714695.1 Thermodesulfobacteriota bacterium
GCCATCACCCAGTCCGGGACCGTTAGCCCGGCCTGGCGGTACATGATCTTGGCAATATTCTTGTCCATGGCCATGGCACTGCCCAGAACCCCGGCCCCCTGGTAGGGAATACCAAGCATATCAAGAAAACCCTGCATGGTCCCGTCCTCGCCGAACGGCCCGTGCAGCAGGATAAAGGCCATGTCAATTCCAGCTGCATCAGCCGCGATCTTTTCAAGGTCCGTGGCCGGATCGTAACGTGTTACCTCGTATTTGCCCTGGTCCAGGGCTTTATAAACCTCTTCCCCGCCTTTAAGAGAAACTTCCCTCTCCCCGGACCGACCGCCGGACAATAACGCCACACGTAATTTATCTGCCATGTTAGAACTCCGTTAATGAATAACTTTTTTTCAGGAAATATCTCTGCCAAGATTATAGAGTTTCATCGACGACGGCAAGAGCGGAGGCAAAATATATTTCTGGTTGCCATCAACGGACAGTCCGTTTTTGCGTTGCAATCGTGCAAGACCTCAAAGTCTGAGTTTATCCACCTCAAGGGGGCCACTCTCTTCAGCACAGCGTATTGCGCCTGTCATCTCGAACGGCAACGCCGGAGAGATCTGTTCCTTCATAACTATCGCTACCTTTAAAAGATTTCTCCCGTTGGTCGAAATGACATTCTTTAACTGAGATGCAATAGTAACCAGAAATATATTTGCACGGTCCTCTGCAGAGGTTAATATCGGCCCATGGATAAAAAAACCCTCAAGAAAATAGGCAGCATTGTCGGCCCCGCAAACATTACCACCACCCGGGAAGACCTGCTCTGCTACTCCTATGATAGCTCCGGCCTTGAATACCTGCCGACGGCGGTGGTTTTTCCGGGCTCAACCTCCGAGGTCAGTGAGATCATGGTGCTGGCCACCGAAACAGGGATCCCGGTTGTACCGAGGGGGGCTGGTACCGGCATGACCGGTGGCTCCCTAGCCGTGCAGGGCGGCCTGGTTATGGCCATGAGCCGCTTTGACCGGATTCTGGAAATAGATGAGGGCAACCAGGTTGCAGTCGTTGAACCGGGGGTGATCACCGGCCATTTTCAAGATGAAGTCCGTAAAGCAGGCCTCTTCTATCCGCCGGACCCGGCCAGTCATAAATTCTGCACCATCGGCGGCAATGTGGCCGAATGCGCCGGCGGCCCCCGGGCCGTCAAATACGGGGTGACCAGGGACTATGTCCTGGGGCTTGAAGCGGTCCTGCCGAACGGGCAGATTATCAAGACTGGAGTCAGAACCGCCAAAGGGGTCGCCGGCTACGATCTTACCCGGCTGCTGGTCGGCTCGGAAGGCACCCTGGCGATCATCACCAAGGTCACCCTGCGTCTGCTGCCCGCGCCTCCGTCATCCGTCACCTTCCTGTTACTGTTTGACAGCCTCGCCCGAGCAACGACCATGGTCAGCCGCATCCTGGCAAAGCTCACCCCCTGCACCCTTGAGTATATGGACCGCACCGCCATCAAGGTTGTCGCGGAAGACATCCCCCTGGAGCTGCAGGAGGGAACCGAGGCATTGCTGCTGATCGAGTTGGACGGCGATACCGAGGTGGTGAAGCTGCAGGCCGAAGCCTTGAAGACCTTTCTGGAAAACCAGCCCGGGCTCCTGGAAATTCACCAGGCGGAAGATCAGGCCGCCGCCGATAGGCTGTGGGCTGCCCGCCGGGCCATTTCACCATCCACCTTGAAATTGAAACCCCACAAAACAGGAGAGGATGTGGTCGTACCCCGGACCCTCATCCCCGAACTGGTGGCGTTTACCGAAGAACTTGCCAGCAAAGAGGGAATCATCATCCTCACTTTCGGCCACGCCGGCGACGGTAATCTCCACGTTAATATCATGTTCGACCGAGACAATCCGGTTGAAAAAGCTGGCGGGCAACGGGCCAAGGCAGCCTTGTTTGAAAAAGTAATAAAAATGGGTGGCACAATCACCGGTGAACACGGGGTGGGAATAACCAAATCGGCCTTTCTGGAAAACGAGATCGCCGAGCCGACCCTGCAGGTGATGAAGGGTGTTAAAAAAGCCTTTGACCCCCTGGACATCCTGAACCCCGGCAAAATATTCATCTCTCCATCGGCTGACAACGAGAACCAAACATAAAAATATACCCCGCATCAGGCAAAAAAGGTTTGACAACCTGCCCCTTATTCATATATATAATCCGTCTTCCCGTAATGAACGCGGGTGCTGGCATATTTGCCGGCCACCGGCTTACCAGACAGTGAAGTACAGGAGATAACATGATCACAGTAGAAGTCAGAGGCGATGTAGAGCAGGCACTCCGCTTTCTCAAGAAAAAATTGCAGCTCGACGGAGTAAAGAAAGAACTGAAACGCCGCGAGTATTATGAGAAACCAAGCGCCAAGCGTCGTCGCAAACAGGCCGAAGCCAAACGGAAACTCCGTAAGCTGATGCACCGCATGAACCGCGGCTAAGCTGGGTCTGACGATCCTGCATGAAAAAACCGGATAGCTCCGGACACAAAAGAACATCGCATTATCAAGGGGGCGGCTTCCGTGCTAAACGGAGAGCCGCCCATCCTTTTGAACAGGAGATTGACCTGTTCCTCCATTACCTGGCAGCCGAAAGACGGCTGGCCGACAATACGGTAAGTTCCTACCAGGCCGACCTGGCCGCTTTCTTTTCCCACCCCGCATTAAAAAAAGTCAAAAAACTGCCGGCAGTAAAAGCTGAGCATATTCGCGCCTATCTCTCTGCCTGTCACCACCAGGGGCTCGCCGCTCGCACCAGCGCCAGGAGGATTTCCGCCCTGCGCAGTTTTTTCCGCTTCATGATCGGCGAAAAAATCATCAATGAAGATCCGACTGCGGTCATCGATCTACCCAAACCGGGCCGCGCTCTTCCCAAGGTGCTGAGCGTAGCGGAGGTGTCGCAGTTGCTGACCGTCACCGAAACCACCGAGCCCCTGCAGCTGCGCAACCTGGCAATGCTGCACCTGCTATACGCCTCGGGCCTCAGGGTCTCGGAACTGGTCAAACTCCCCCTGGCCGCCTTAAACCTGACAGCCGGTCATGTCCGTATCTTCGGCAAAGGGGCCAAGGAGCGTCTGGTCCCGTTTGGTGAGATGGCCAGGACGGTTCTTGAAAGCTATTTGGAACACGGCCGCCCCCTGATCCTGAAAAAAAAGCGCAGCGCTTCCCTGTTCGTGACCCGCAGCGCCAAAGCGATGACCAGGCTCCGTTTCTGGCAG
>JBDLIW010000198.1:0-3226 GCA_039714695.1 Thermodesulfobacteriota bacterium
AACCCAGAAACCAGTCCAGCATAGGGGCCGATGGGCAAATTCCACCAGGTGATCATCGAGACTGAATTTCGTCAGACCGGCCATTCTTTTCAGAACCTTGTCGATCAACAGGTCGACAACTTTCATGATAACCACATAAATAGCCAGGACGATCAACCGCTTAACATGGAGGTTCTCTTGCAGAACCTGAAAATTATCCTGGATAGCTCCGAAATCCATACATTTATTCTCCGATGTTTGAATGACAAGTACAAAGTTTGATAATATCATTATCGGGCTGACTCTGCATCAGTATTGATCTTAATGATAAAAAAGCGCCGCTTGAAATGGTCCGCAAAATAGATTAGTAGATGTTGCTTGTCTCTAGGTTCTGAAAAAATGACAGCTATGGCATAAACTAATGAATGTCAGGGAAAAACTCGAAAACATAGAACGGCACACCCTCTCTCCCTACGCCTGCCTGAGCGCATCAAGCAGAGGCAGGATGAGGGATGAAGAAGAGTGCCACCTGCGCACCGCCTTCCAGAGAGACAGGGACCGGATCGTCTACTCAAAGGCCTTCCGGCGACTCAAGCATAAAACCCAGGTCTTTCTGGCTCCGTCCGGGGACCATTGCCGGACCAGGCTCACCCACACCCTGGAAGTTTCCGAGATTGCCAGAACCATGGCCCGGGCCATGGATCTGAACGAGGACCTGGTCGAGGCCATCGCCCTCGGTCACGATCTGGGCCACACCCCGTTCGGCCATGCGGGGGAAACCGTCTTGAACGAGCTGGTACCGGGAGGATTTTCCCATTACCGTCAATCCTTGAGGGTGGTAGATGTTCTGGAGAACCATGGCAACGGCCTCAATCTGACCTACGAGGTCCGGGACGGCATCGCCAAGCATTCCAAGGGCTACGGGGAAGTAATCCCGGCCGACAGCCAGGGGTTGCCGGAATCATCCGAGGGATGCCTGGTCAGGTACGCTGATATTATCGCCTACCTGAGCCACGATCTGGACGATGCCATCCAGAGTAATATAATTGCTGAAGACGATATCCCCGATGAATGCCACCGGGTGATGGGCCTCAACCATTCCCGACGGATCATGAGCATGGTGGAGGGGGTGATTTCACATACCGAACCCGCCGAAAGGGAAGTCCCCCGGCTGAATTTTGCGGTTGACCCCGTGGTTGGTGAGGCAATGCAGATCTTAAGAGAATTCCTCTTCCACAGGGTCTACCGCTCACCCCAGGTCCATAACGAGTTTGTTAAATCCCGGAAAATTCTGAGCGACCTCTTCCGTTACTGCCTGGAAAACCAGGATTTCCTTGAGGAGGAAATGGAAGACTACGGACCCGCCTCATCCATTGAGAGACAGGTCTGCGATTTTATCGCCAGCATGTCGGACCGGCATGCCCAGAATCTCTACCGGCAGCTGTTTGTGCCGGAGACATAATTTATCTTTTAACAACAGGAGGCTATACAGTGACAGAGGAAGTAAAATTCGTTCCCTACGAAGTCGCCAAAAAAATAGTCAGTGAAATCGTTGACGAAGAGCATCTCCATGAGGCCAACCGGCGGATCATGACCGTTTATGATATCGATGGCCAGGAGCTATGCTGGTTTGACACCGAAGAGATCATAGCCGAACTCGGAATCACCAAGCCGAATACAGATGAAGCCAAAGAAGCGGCGGTCGAGTATGCCTTCCACCATATCCCGGTCTGGTCTGTAGAAGAGCTCCTCAGGAAAATGGAGAATAAATAGGGCCTCTTTAAGTGCCTGAAGTTCGTGGAAGCTACGGTTCAAAAAGAAGGATTCCGGTTGATTTAAGTTGTTTTTAACTTTCCCACTTTCAACTTCATGAAAACCCGTTGAGACAACAACCCAAGAACGTCCCCTTCTCCCATGCACCGTTTCTTCTTTATAAATTGACCAGCTCCATCGATCATGATATTGTACAACAACAACCCTATCGATGGAGAAGGTATGATGGAAGCTGTAAAAATTTCACCCAAGTATCAAGTCGTGATACCAAAAAAAATCAGAGAGTCTTTACATCTGAAGCCGGGCCAGGAAATGCAGGTCATTGAATATGGCAACCGCATTGAGCTGGTGCCCACCAGATGCATTAAGGAAATGCGTGGGTTCCTGAAAGGCATCAACACCGAGTTTGACCGTGAGCAGGATAGAGTATGAATGTAGTGGATTCTTCCGGTTGGCTTGAATATTTTACCGATGGGCCAAACGCCAACTATTTTTCCGGCCCACTGCGTGATCTTGAAGGCTTAATTGTCCCCACGATCAGTATGTATGAAGTATTCAAGGTTGTCTTGCGGGAACGGAGCGAAGACGAGGCCTTGCAGGCCATTGCCCTGATGAAACAAGGAACAGAGATTGAGCTGACCAGCGCCTTGGCCATCCAGGCCGCAAAAATCAGTTCCCATTACCGAATGCCAATGGCGGACAGTATTATTTTGACAACCGCCCAGGCCCACCAGGCTACGGTGTGGACCCAGGATGAAGACTTCAAAGGTATTGACGGGGTGAAGTATTTCCCCAAAGCGGCAACGAAATAACTAAGTAGGTATCACCGGAATTCGTGGAATTCGGGATTGGCAACTATTTTTTCTTCCAGGGGTTAATAATCTCCAGCCTCTGGATAAATTCAAAATCTACTATATTGCGGGTTGCGAGCCTCATGCTGTTGGCCCTGGCTATTGCGGCAATCTGGGCATCTTCCACACTTATGGGCCGGCCCATTTTATTACGCTGGCTGACAATACCAGCGTATTCCGGGGCGGCGGCCGAGTCAAAGGCCAAGCAACGACCGGAGAATTCGCTGAACAGCAGATCAGCGCTGGCAGCAAGATCCTTTTTTCTCCTGCCGGCGGCCAGGAGCGCTATGCCCAGTTCGATCTCGGCCCGGGCAATGGCACTGATATATAGTATAGACGGCGTTTGGCTGTCGACCCAGCTGATGACCGCCGCCTCCGGTCTTGATTTCATCAGCTCCGAGATGACGTTGGTGTCAAGCAAGATCAATTCTTGTCCTCATCGGCAAAAGAGACGGGCGAACGCGGCAACGAGCGGGGCGGGATGATATCTTCATCAACACCCCCGGCCCGGGCAAAAATATCGTGTATTCTGGTGCCGAGTCCCGGCTGTTCCTCTTTTTGCAACAGGGCCTGGCGCAGGATTCGCCTGGCCTCCTCTTCCATGGATAAACCATGGGTTGCAG
>JBDLIW010000199.1:0-3222 GCA_039714695.1 Thermodesulfobacteriota bacterium
TCGAAAGTAAAGAGGGGGAGGGAACAACTTTCTGGTTTACCGTCAAATTCCGAAAACAGACGGTGAAAGACAGGGAGCTGCAGCCGGAAAGCCTGGCCGACCTGGATCTAAGCAAGACCAGCATTCTGGCTGTTGACGATAACGCCACCAACCGATTTTACCTGCAAAAGGTAACCGAAGCCTGGGGATGCAAAGATTTCACCGAGGCCGCCGACGGCAAAGAAGCCTTAAGTATCATCCGCAAGGCTTCGGCTGCCGGTCGATCGTTCGATCTCGCCATTCTTGATATGCAGATGCCCATGATGGACGGTGAATCACTGGGAATTGCCATTAAAAAAGATCCGTCCTTGAGCAGCACCAAATTGATTATGATGACCTCAGTCGGCAACCGAGGAGATGCCTCTCGCCTGGCTGAAGAGGGTTTCGCCGCCTACCTCACCAAACCGGTTAAGGAAACCCTGCTGAAAGAATGTCTGGAATCGGTTGTCCATGACCGCCCCCAAAGAGAAAATCGGGTCGACAACCTTATCACCCGCCATTCAATTGCCGAATCACGCAAGAAGGATCTCCGCATTCTGCTGGCCGAGGATAATGCCATCAACCAAAAGGTGGCGCTGGCCATTCTTGACAAACTTGGCTATCGCTCGGAAGTGGCTGCCAACGGCCTTGAAGCTTTGGAGTCGCTTGAAAAAATGCCGTTTGATCTGGTCATCATGGACTGTGAAATGCCTGAAATGGACGGCTATGAAGCCACCAGAAGGATCAGGGAGTGGCAAGATTCGACCGATGAAACGCTCCAGCAGAAGGGCAACCTGCCGATAATCGCCATGACCGCCCATGCCATGGCTGGGGCCCGCCAAAAATGCCTTGATGCCGGCATGGACGATTTTCTGGCCAAACCCGTCGCCCCCCAGAACCTGGCCGATATCCTCAAGAAATGGCTGCCCTCAGGCGATTTTGAGGAAAAAGAGGCGGGAATCAGGAAGCACAGCAGCGACTCTTCCCAGCCGGAAATACTGGCCAGGGGCGATCTTCTGGACCGACTCAGCGGCAACAAGCAGCTCTATAAAATGATCATGGAGATGTTCATTGACAAAACCCCGGCGGCCCTTGCCGAGCTGCAGGAAGCCATCAAAGAAAACGACAACGGCAAGGCCACCTTCCTGGCCCACTCCCTGAAAGGAACCGCCGCCAACCTTGGCGCCGACATCTTCCGGGATTCCCTGCGGGACCTTGAAATCAGGTGCCGGGAAAATAGACTTTCTGAATCCGTTGGGTTGCTGCCTGATATTGAAAAGCAATTTACGGAACTGAAGGAAGAAATAACTGACGCCCTTGCCGACCTGGAAGAAGAATAAGCAGACAATCACTCCTAACTATATGCAGACGAGCAGGACAAACAAGACAAGATGACAGGACAACCGACATATGATGAGCTATCCGCCAGGGTGCAAGAGCTGGAAGGCATCGTGGACCAGCTCAACCGGGAGAAGAAAAATCCGTCGCCCGAAAGCGGATATCTCCGGGATATCCTCAACAGCACCAACCTGCCGATCTACCTGAAGAGCGCCGACTATAAATACATTCTCGTCAACAAGGTGTACGAGAAACTGGCTAACGTCACCAGCGAAGAGATCAAGGGCAAAGATGATTATGCAATCTTCCCCGAACCGGTGGCAGCCTTGTTCCGCTCCCAGGACGAAGAGGTCAAGGCCCGCAATACCCTTATGGATTTCAGGGAGACAGTCCCGCTGCCGGACGGGATCCACACCTTTATCACCTCCAAGTTTCCGTTACACGATAAGGACGGGGAGATTTATGGCCTCGCCGGGATCTGTACCGATGTTACGGAGCTTGAACAGGTCAGTGCCGCCAAAAGCGAATTCCTGGCCAGGATGAGCCATGAGATCAGGACCCCGATGAACGGCATTATCGGCATGACCGGTCTGCTGCTGGGAACTGAATTAAGCGATGAACAGCTGGATTTTACGGAAACCATCAAAGACAGTGCCAACGGTTTACTGACAGTTATTAACCACATCCTCGATTTTTCCAAAATTGAGGCCGGTAAGCTGGAACTGGAGGAGCTCGACTTCAACTTGCGGCACACCCTTGAAGACACCTGCGACATCATCGCTCTCCGGGCTCAGCAGAAGGGGCTGGAATTAATCTGCCAGATGGAACCGGAAGTCCCTTCCAGGCTGATTGGCGATCCAAGTCGACTGCGACAGATGATCATCAACCTCGCCAACAACGCCATTAAATTTACTCCCAGGGGAGAAGTATCCATTCACGTTTCCATCGCTGATGATCTTGACACGGAATCAGTTTTGCTATTTGAGATAAAAGATACCGGCATCGGTATCCCGCCTTCCCTTCAGGCTTCACTTTTCGATCCCTTCGTCCAGGCCGACATTTCGACCACCAGAAAATATGGCGGCACCGGCCTGGGCCTGTCTATTGTCAAGCAACTTGCCGAGCTGATGTCCGGGGAAATCGGGGTGGTAAGTGAAGAAGGACAAGGTTCTACCTTCTGGTTCAAAATAAAACTCCGGAAACAACAGGCCAGCGGCAGAAGTTCTAAAGAGCCGGGCTCCGTAGGACCTGATCTCAGCAATTGCAGGATCCTGGCCGTTGACGACAACAGAACAAACCGTCTCTACCTGGGGAAACTTGCCGACTCCTGGGGCTGTCATGACTTTTCCGGGGCGCCCGACGCCCGGTCAGCCCTTGAAATCCTGCGCAAAGCATTCGCCGACGGCAAACCGTACGATCTGGTCATTATAGACATGCACATGCCGGAAACAGACGGCGAATCCCTTGCCAGAAGCATCAGGGCGGACCAGCAACTCACCGACGCAAGACTGGTTATGATGACTTCAATGGGAACACGCGGGGATAGCGCCCGACTAACTGAAATCGGGCTTGACGCATATCTTAGTAAACCGGTCAAGGAAACCGTACTTAAGAAATGTTTGGAAACAGTTTTCAAAGGGCAAGACCATGGGAAAAAGCAGGGAGACGGACTTGTCACCCGCCACTCCATAGCGGATTCAGAACAGAGAGATATTCGCATCCTGCTGGTAGAAGACAATCCCATCAACAGGAAAGTATCAACGGCTATCCTTGACCAGCTGGGTTACCAGACGGAATCTGCCATCAACGGTCTCGAAGCGCTTGAGCTGTTGAAAAAAAGGCCCTTTGACCTGCTTATCATGGATT
>JBDLIW010000200.1:0-3219 GCA_039714695.1 Thermodesulfobacteriota bacterium
TGGTCCAGTGTTCCGGGGCGACCATGACCTTGGCCAACATGATGAAAGAAAAGTATGGCACCCCGGTGATCCGGGTCTCCTATTTCGGTATCGAGGACATGGCCGAATCACTCTATGCGGTCGCCGATCATTTCAAGGATGAAGAGATGCTGGCCAAGGCCAAAGAGATCGTCCGGCAGGAGCTGGAAACCCTGCTGCCGACTTTAAAGAAATACCGGGCAGCCCTGACCGGCAAGAAGGCGGCGATCTATGTGGGCGGCGCCTTCAAGGCCTTCTCCCTGGTCAAGGCCTTCCGCCATCTCGGCATGGATGTGGTGATGGTCGGCTCCCAGACCGGCACCAAAGAGGATTACCTAGAACTGCAGGAGATCACCGACGACGGCACCATTATCGTCGATGACTCTAACCCCCTGGAGCTCTCAAGCTTCCTGCAGGAAAAGGAAGTCGATATCTTCGTCGGCGGCGTTAAGGAACGGCCGATCGCCTATAAACTCGGGATCGCCTTCTGCGACCATAACCACGAGCGAAAAGAGATGCTGGCTGGCTTTACCGGCATGATGAACTTTGCCAAGGAGGTTTACTCATCAGTGATGAGTCCAGTCTGGAAATTGGTACCTCGGAAGGCTGCCGGATGTAATGCCGAAGAAATGACAAGGAGGGCCTCATGACCACCATGCCCAAATATGTATCGACCACCAACGCCTGTAAACTCTGTAAACCACTGGGTGCCTGTCTGGCTTTTCGCGGCATCGAGGGGGCTGTTCCTTACCTGCACGGTTCCCAGGGCTGTGCCACCTATATGCGGCGCTATATCATCAGCCATTTTAATGAGCCGATCGATATCGCCTCGTCATCCCTTGGCGAGAAGAACGCCATTTACGGCGGCGGGGCCAACCTCAAGCAGGGCTTGAAAAACGTCACAGACAAGTACCACCCTAAAATGATCGGTGTCGCCACTACCTGTCTGACCGAGACCATTGGCGACGATCTCAAGATGATCGTCTACGAGTACCAGAAAGAGGCGCCACCAACGGAAGAGATCCCGACCCTGGTCCAGGTATCCACCCCCAGTTATTCCGGCACCCATATGGAAGGTTTTCACGCTGCGGTTTTGAGCGTCGTTGAGACCCTCTGCCGTCAGGCCCTGGCCAATGGCCGGGTCAATATCCTGCCCGGTTTTCTTTCCCCGGCCGATCTCCGCTACTTAAAAGAAGTTTTAGCGGCCTTTGAGCTTAGCGCAACTGTTCTGCCTGATATCTCCGATACCCTGGACGGTCCCGCTCTCGCCGGGTACCAGCTGATCCCCGAGGGAGGCACCCCGCTTGACGATATCCGGACCATGGGTGGCGCCAAAGCGACCATCGAGTTCGGCTCGACCCTGATCGAAGGGGGTAGCAGCGGTCATTATCTGCAGAACACCTTCGGGGTGGGAAACCACCGAATGGCGATGCCGATCGGGGTAACCGCCACCGACCATTTCTTCTCCCTGCTGGAAACCCTGTCAGGCAAGCCAACTCCGGCCCGCTACACTGCGGCCCGGGGCCGACTGATCGACAGCCTGGTTGACGGCCATAAATATGTTTTCGGGAAAAAAGCGGTGATATACGGCGAAGAAGATCTGGTTGTTGCTCTGGCCGGGTTCCTGGCCGAGATCGGGGTCCAGCCGGTGCTTTGCGGCTCCGGCGGCAAGAGCGGCAAATTGAAAGAAGCCGTGGCCTCGATCACCGATGGTCTCTGCGAGGTTGCCCCTGAGACTTACGATGATATCGATTTCCACGAGATCGAGATCCGGGCCGAAGAACTTGAGCCGGATTTGATCATCGGCCACAGCAAGGGCTACCCGCTGGCCCGGAAACTTGAGATCCCACTGATCCGGGTCGGCTTCCCGATCCATGACCGGGTCGGCGGCCAGCGCATCCTCCATATCGGCTACGAAGGTGCCCAGCAACTTTTCGACCAGATCGCCAATGCGATGATCCAGGTGAAGCAGGATTCATCACCGGTCGGCTACAGCTACATGTAATTTCGGGACACAGCCGGGCCGATACCAGTGTCGGCTGCATTGCGCGGCTCATCGACGTACTGCTTGTACGGTCTCTTCGCTGCTCACTTGCCTTCGCGGTCTCAACCCGGCTGTGTCCCGAAATGGCAGAATGTGCAGGAGATAAAAGACTCCAACAGTAACAACCGCAATTTCAAACTTTAAACTTTTAACTTATAACTTCAGCCCCGCAGAGAGGACACCATGAAAACCACAAAATCCCAGTCGGTCAAGGACTACTCCAAACATCCCTGTTTCAATGCGAAAATTAAGGGGCAGTATGGCCGGGTTCATCTGCCGGTGGCGCCTAAATGCAATATCCAATGCAACTTCTGTAACCGCAAGTACGACTGTGTTAACGAATCGCGGCCCGGAGTGACCAGCACTATTCTTTCTCCAGACCAGGCCTTGGTCTATATGGAGAAGGTTCTCGAAAAAGAGCCGCGGATCTCGGTGGCCGGGATTGCCGGACCGGGCGACCCGTTTGCCAATCCGGAAGAGACCATGACTACCATGCGGCTGATCAGCGAGAAATTCCCGGAGACCATTCTCTGCCTGGCCTCGAACGGTATGGGAATCGAGCCTTATATTGAAGAACTGGCTGAATTGAATGTCTCCCATGTGACCATCACCGTCAATGCGGTTGATCCGGAGATCGGTGGGAAGATTTACAGTTTCATCAAGGATGGCAAGATCGTTTACCGGGGCGAACAGGGTGCGAAGTTGCTGCTTGAAAGACAGCTGGCTGCCATTGTCAAACTTAAAAAATACGGGATCACCGTCAAGATCAATACCATCGTTATCCCCGGGATCAATGACCATCATGTCGAGGCGATCGCCGCTAAAATGAAAGAACTGGGAGCTGATCTTCTGAACTGCATGGCGATGTTCCCCAACGTCGGCACTCCCTTCGGCGAACTTCCCCAACCAGGGAAAAAGCAGATGGCCGGGATCCGCAACATGGCCGAGGAGTATCTGCCCCAGATGCGGCATTGCACGCGCTGCCGGGCCGATGCGGTGGGGCTGCTCGATGACGACAAAACCGAAGAGTTTCGGGGCTGCCTGTCGGCCTGTGCATCACTGCCAAAGATCGAGGGGATCACCCGGCCCTATGTGGCGGTCTGCACCAACGAAGGGGTGCTGGTTAATCAGCATCTCGGCGAGGCGACCAGGCTACA
>JBDLIW010000201.1:0-3218 GCA_039714695.1 Thermodesulfobacteriota bacterium
GCCATTTATTCCCAGCCCTTGGGCTCGCGACCCAGCTCGGCAAATTTTTTCTCCAGCCGGACAATCTGGCTCTCCAGTCGATCGATCTGCTGCTGCTGGCTGATAATGACCCCGTTCAACTCTTCGATGGTATGCTCCTGGAAGGCCTGGCGGGTCTCCATCTCCACTATTCTTTCCTCAACATTGCTCACACTCATGATAACCTTTGCTTTCTGCTCTCGAGAAAAGAAACTTATTTATGGTCGAAGGAGGTAACACCACCCCAGTCAGGCTGAGGAGGATTCTGCCGCAAATGGGCAATCCTCTTCAGATAAAGCAGGGTAGACTTATCGCCCGGATTACTTATAAGGAGCTGTTTAAACAGCTGTTCGGCTTGATCCCACTGTTTCTTCCGATAAAAAACAAGCCCCTTTTCAAACAAAGAAAACATGGCCAGCATAGCAGGTTCAAAACGGTCTTGCCAGCCGGCCAGTTCAAAGATTCTGACGGCCTTTTCCTTGCCTTTCACCTTGACTATGTCAAGCTCGCGAATCGCAAACCGTTTGCCCAGTT
Organism: Thermodesulfobacteriota bacterium; assembly: GCA_039714695.1. Taxonomy (GTDB): domain Bacteria; phylum Desulfobacterota; class Desulfobulbia; order Desulfobulbales; family JAGXFP01; genus JAGXFP01. The sequence continues at coordinate 553 of JBDLIW010000201.1, forward strand.
CCGCAACAGTGAACTCCGTACAGAGAATATGGGTGCCATAAATCTTGTTTAGACCTTCCAATCTGGAAGCCAGGTTAACGGCATCGCCAATGATTGTGTAATCCATGAAATCATTACTTCCCAGGTTGCCGACTGTGACCTCACCGGTATTGATGCCGATGCCGATATCCAGATCTTCTGCGCCGGCGACATCCGTACGGAGTTTTAATTCCTGAAGTTTTTCCATCATCAGCAGGGCCGTGGCGGCAGCTTCAACGGGATGATCGGGGACGGGCAGGGGCGCCCCGAAAAAGGCCATTATGGCATCACCCATCAACTTGTCCAGCGTCCCCTTGTGTTCAAAAACGGGCGGAATCATGGTGTCAAAATAAACATTAAGCAGCTGACCGGTATACCTGGCACCAAGCTTTTCGGAGATTGTGGTAAAGTCCCTGAGATCGGAAAATAACATGGTCAGGTTTTCCCGCCGCCCCGCCAGCGTTGTGTCAATATCCCCCTTGATCAGTTCATTGACGACACCAGTAGAGACATATTTGCCAAAAAGCGAGGTGATCATGGCGTTTTTCTTGCGATCGAAAGACTTCTGCAAGGTTATCCCGACGATGAACTGGACAAGAAAAACGCTCAACAAAGGCGCCGTATCGAGCCGTATCGTCTGGGTTGTGAAAAGATAGGAAGAAACCGGCAGGGTGACAAGCAGCCCGGCGGCAAGGAGCCCACCCCCCAACACCATGTTGATCTGGGGAACGTAAAAAACCAAGCCGACCAGGCTCAGAACAACTATCAGCCAGATCACAGACGACTCGTCAACAATATTAATAAACGCTTTATTGAGAATGGTCTCCACAGCATGAGCATGACAGGCAACCCCCGGTTCATCGGAGCCGAGAATCTTGTCGTCGACACTGCCGAACTTGCCGGCCAGTTCCGAATCCTTTCTGTCGAACCGGGAAAAAGGGGTGGTGAAAAAATCTTTCTGACTGGAGAGAGTTGACCCCATGAGAATTACCCGATCTTTAACAATATCGGGATCAAAGGTGTTACTAACCGCCTCGGCAAAGGAGATCACCCGGAAGGATGTATAATCACCGTAATAATTGATCAGCAGATCCGGGTAAGGGAGGCGAATCTGCTTGCCGGCTTTACTGCCCATCAGAAAATATTTTTCCTGGGAAAAATCGAAGTCGAAATCCAGATCGAAAAAGACCCTGGAAAGCTCCAGGGCAAACGCCGGCAACAATTGCAGGGAACCATCCGCCAGAGGCTTGGCGTTAAAGAAACGAATCTTGCGAAGAATGCCATCCTTATCGAGGGGGACATCGATAAAACCATCACCGATCATCCCTTCCTGAAAAAGATCGAGGGCGGCTATCTCGTCAACCCCTTTAGCGGCAGAGACCCTGGCCAGCACCACGTTGTTGCATTCGCTGATCGACCGGGCCAGGTGCAAATCTTCTTCCGCCTCGACATCCGGGGCGGACATGACCATATCGAGACCGATCACCGTAGCCCCCGCCCCACACAGGTTGTCTAGGGCAACTGCCAGTTTCTGGCGGGACCACTGGCCCCGATGTCGTTTGAGGCTGACCGCACTTTCCTCGTCCATCAGAACAAGGGTCACCCGGTCAGAGGTTGCCACCGGTCCGCGCCAGACTACATTCAGGTCATAAAGATAATTATCAGCCCAGCCAAGCAGGCCGGCCCGATAACTGAAAATGACGGCATAGGTCACCGCAACCGAACAAAGAATGGTGAAGACAATCTGGTTACGGAAAAGGTTTTTACCGGTCATTGCGGGATCTCTGGCCTCGTTTTCTAACTGTTACCCTCAACCATGGCCAACAAACGGGGAATTGCCCCCTCAACCCCGCCAATCGGGCTGGAAGCAATCACCACCACCCGGCATTTTTTGAGGATCCTTGAGGCCGAGTCTTCTGCTTTGAGATTCCTCGCATCCTTGGCACTCACAACCAGATTCGTTTTGGCCAGCCCCTGGACCGCTTTAACATCTGTAACGATATAGCGCCTCCGCTTCTTGCGCCGCTGGTGGTTCTCGGCCCTGGCTTCGTCAACTCCGACGATAAGGCCGGCCGCCGCCAGGATATTCTCGATCAGGCGATGATCACTGCGGAGGTCCTCGGCAGACTCGTCGGTAACCACATAGTTCATCATCCCGCGCTCCTTGAGAGCCTTCTCGCCAACACCCTTAACCTCATAAATGATCTCCCCTTCTTCGCTCTGAATCTTGGGGAACAGGGCAGGGCTGACCTTGTCGTTGTTGGTAAGCCCCCGGGCATCAAGCAGCAGCCATGGTTGATCTTCGTCTTCCAGACCGACGTCAACACTCTCCCTTGGTGGAATCGGGAAGTCTTTCCAGACAGGATCCTTGCTGAAATAATCGATAAGTTTGGCCGTCAATCCCGAAACACCTTTCAGGGATGCAACCCGGACCACTTCATAGTGAGGATCCTTGCCCTCAACAAAGGAAGATTTATGCGGCCGGTCCCGGAGAAACGCCCTTAATTTTACCACCACCTGCCCCTTGCCGATGGTCTGCAAGGTCTGGGCATCATCAAGGTTCAGGCCGGCGGCCAGCTTGACAATGCTACCTGAAGCGATAACATTAGCCGCACGCCGGGCTCTGACCCGGGAATTTTCATTTTTTA
>JBDLIW010000202.1:0-3185 GCA_039714695.1 Thermodesulfobacteriota bacterium
CCGGCCATCTATCGGCCTAAGGCTGAGTATATCGGCGACTATTGCGGCCCCCAGGGTTGTAAGTTTGTGCCGCTGGCCGAACGGCAAGACCCATGAACCTGACGTTTTCCAGGGAAAAAACGGACCATCACGATTACAATAACTTCAGGACACTTTAGACACTGCAGGCAGTTTTGTGTTTTTTAGCTCTGCCAAACCAGCCGGGGTATTCGATGAAATCTAATAACGCGAACACCAACTCCGTTGTCTATTCAACCGAGCCGGAAGATTTTTATTGGATGGATATTAATGTGCCGTGCCAGGCGGCATGTCCGGCCTGCACGAATATTCCCGCCTATATCCAGGCCCTGCATGAAGAACAATATGGCCAGTCCTACGAGATTAATCGTCTGGTCAACATCCTGCCCGGTATCCTGGGCCGGATATGCTCCCGGCCCTGCGAGAACAAATGCCGGCATGGCGAGTCCGAACTGGGGCAGCCGGTAAACATCTGTCACATCAAACGGGCTGCGGCTGATCTGCAGGAGAAGATTCCTCAACCAGTATCAGAAGATATCCCTGTCCTTGATAAAAAAGTGGCGATCATCGGTTCGGGGCCTGCAGGACTGGCAGCGGCCCACGATCTTGCCGCATTCGGAGTTGATGTAACAATTTACGAGGCAATGGCTGAACCGGGCGGGATGCTCCGCTACGGCATACCCGAATTCAGACTGCCCCGTGAAATGGTCAGGAGCGAAATCGACAGTATCCTTAAACTCGGCATTGATCTTAAGACCAATATCATGGTCGGGTCCGACCTGGCCCTCGAAGAACTCGTCGAAAAGCATGACGCAGTTCTCCTTGCCGCCGGGTGTTATCAAGCCAATAAATTGGATCTGCCGGGAGAAGATCTGCCGGGTGTTTATCATGGCCTGGAATTTATGATGGATGTCTGTAAAGAGCAGCCGCCGGAGTTGGGCCGCCGGGTGCTGGTGATCGGGGCCGGATTCACTGCCTTTGATTGCGCCCGTTCAGCGCTGCGCCTGGGCTCAAAGGATGTAAGAATCTGTTTACGACGGACTGAAGAAGACCTCGTTGTTACCAGTGATGAGATCTTGGCCGCAAAAGCTGAAGGGATCAGGTTCGAGTCACTTCTCCTGTCCCACCGGATTATCGGCCAGGGGAAGGTGGAAGGGATGGAATTTGTCCGGACTCTTCCCGGTGAATTGCGAGAGGACGGCAAAAGAAGGGTAACCGCGATAGAGGGCAGCGAGTTTATCCTGCCGGCAGATACTATTATTGTGGCAACCGGGCAAAAACCGGTTCCCTATGACATTGCTGCCGATAAAGATGCTTCCGGGGTACCTGTGGCGGACGGAAAAACCTACCAGACATCTATGCCCGGCTTGTATATAGCCGGTGATTATCTAAGCGGTCCATCCACTGTCATCGAAGCCATTGCCATGGGAAGACGGGCAGCGGGGAAAATTGCCGAAGATATTGGTGGTCGGCGGTTTCTGGAACTGACGGTACGGATGGAAGAGACCAAAATTACAGATCGACAAAGGTCATGGGACTTCATTCCCCGTCAGGAAATGCCCACAGTCGACCCCGGCGATAAACGGTTGACCGGCATGGCCTGCGAAGTGGAAATCGGCTACGACCGGGATATGGCGGCAGAGGAAGCAAAACGATGTTACCTCTGCAACCTCCACTACGAAATTGATCTCAGCAGATGCATATATTGCCGGTACTGCATTGATGTTGCGCCGCGGGATTGTATCAAGCTCGTGGAAAAAGTTGAAACCAATGATGTTGGCGCCATAACAAACCTGGTGGAAACAAATGACTGGCATGCGGTCAATGCGGTCGTCATTGATAATCAGCGCTGCATTCGCTGCGGAGAATGCATGCGGGTCTGCCCGGTGGACTGCATTTCAGTTACCCGGGTCGAACTTGTGGAAAAAATGGCGCAGCCGGAGGCCAAAAATGGCTGAGAAACATTTTATCGTCATAGGGAACGGGCCGGCAGGAAAAGAGGCTGCTTTCACATTGCAGGAACGAAATCCCGAGTCGCGTATTACTGTCATCAACAAAGGGCGAGCCAGCAGCTACTCTCCGCATCTTTTACCGGATTTGATTGCCGGGCAGATTCAGGAAGATGAACTCTACGGATGCGCCTTGAGTTCCTATGCCGAAAAGGACATTAAGCTGAGATGCTGTCAGGAGGTAGTGGATCTGAACCTTTCGGAAAACAAGATTGCCCTCGCGCACAAGGAAGTGCTTTCCTTCGACGGCCTGATAATAGCTGTCGGCGGCATCCCCCGCATTCCCGAAAACCTGCTCGCTTATAAAGATCTGATGTACACCCTGAAAACGCAGGAAGACGCCAAGATCTGGATAGAGAAACTTCAGCAGAGCGAATCGGTGTTAATCATAGGCGGCGACCTGAGTTCACTGGCGCTGACCAAGGCACTCATCCATCTGAAGAAAAAAGTCTTTTTTATCCTCAATGAAGATGCTTTCTGGCCTCTGCGTTACAACGAGGACCTTTTCAAAGAAGCTACCCACCATCTGACCGATAAAGGCATAGAAATTATTCATGATCGTAATATTAAGAAAATTGCGCAATTGGAGGATGGCACCTACAAGGTTCAACTGGATGAACAGGTTCTGCAGGTCGGGATGGTTGGCGCCTTTTTCGGCCTGGTGCCGGATATTGGTTTTCTGGCCCATAGCGGCCTGCGAATCGATCGCGGCATCCTGGTGGATAAATATCTCAACGCCGGGGTGGAAAACATCTATGCGGCCGGAGATTGTGCCCAGATCTATCATCCCGATATCAAAGACTACTGGATCTCTGTAGGATATGATAATGCCCGGATGCTGGGCCGGACCGCGGCCTTGAATTTAAGTTGCGGCTGTCTTGAAGAGGCAGTTAAGCCCGAAAGTATATTTGCCGTACAGGGTATTAACATTAACACGACCTGGTGGACGGAGTTTTAATATGTCGAAGGTGGATCTGACTGTGGAAATCTGCGGGATGTCAGGAGACGGGACCATTGTCGCAGGCGGACTTCTGAATGCGGCTGTGGCCAAGGCGGGTTTTTCCGTGATGGCTTTTGATTCTTACCCTGCAGAGATCAGAGGGTTCGGTCGATGTGTGACCAGATGCCGCGTCGGTGAGGAAGAAATGCTGGCGCTGA
>JBDLIW010000203.1:0-3184 GCA_039714695.1 Thermodesulfobacteriota bacterium
CGAGCATAATTGCCCGAAGCCTTTTTTATTTAAGGGGGTGAGATTGGGCCAAAAAGTTATTATCTCCGGTGGTGCCGCCTTTCCTGACGCCAGCGCCGCTCATGCCTGCGGTGTTTCCTGTGCTCCCACCTGTCACGCCGGCGATCCCAGTGACTGCTGTAGACCCAAGCAGCCCGCGGTCGATGATGACGATGGTTGTCGATAACCACCACATGATCTCTGTCCGAGCCGAGGTCAATCAGCAGACCGAGGGTGCCGCCGATAACCGAACCGACTATTACCCCTTCCGGGCTTCTGTCGATTGCTTGTCCGATAATCGCGCCGGCGCCACTACCCAACAACAGGCCTTCCAGGCCATTATTATGGCGGGCTTCGGCTGTGGTGACGGTTGTCATGACAAGGGCCAGCCCAATTACGATTGATGATAATGCCTTCATAGCTAATCCTCCTTGGCAAAGGTTAATAATCTTCTCTTTGTCTAAGAGGATATATTCAGAATCATCATCCGAATAGCCGACATCGGGCGATGTCTATAGCCATGTCGCCCTACAGGGAGGGGGTTAAGGACAGGGAAAGGGGAGAGGACCCTTTCCCTGTTAAATTTAATGGGCGGGCTGACCCAGATCCTTAACCTGCTCAAATGGCGCAAAGTACGCACAATTTGCGCAGTATTCAAAGGTCTTGTCAAACATCTCCGGTTCAAATGAAAGGCTCATGTCAGAGATCACCCGATTATCGAGATAGGCCAGTATTTCCTGGTTCTGATTTGAGCAGACGTCTTTCTTGCGGAAGTTTTTGCAGTAGCGCGGATCTATCATTTTGTTCATTTTCCCCTCCTTTCCGGTCGGGTCTAGCAGATTGCCTCATCTAAATCGATGGTAGCACAAGAGAAAGGCAGATAAACAACAATAAATATCTTGGCAAATCCGAAATTTCAACTTCGTCCTGGTCGTCTAAAGGCTGTCAGATCTTCAGCCTTTTGCGCCAGTAGCTGCCGTAAACCACACCCATGGGATTATTAGCCAGGATTCGGTCCTTGACCACCAGGACTGTTACCGGGGCATCGGAATATTTCTGAAAAAGGATGTCATGCCCCAGGCAAAGGCCTATCTGGATATTCAGGTCGGTCTTGGCCTTGTTCAGCATCTTGGCCTGGCCGATGGGGTTACAGGCGATTTCACACTTGCCGTCATTGATCCGGGCCATGCCATAATCATCCTTGTCCAGTCCCCCTAATTTGCAGATGACCGAATCAACCTTGAATTCACGGTCAAGGATCCGGGAGACCAGTGTTGCCTCATCTTTCAGGCCCGTGCAAAAAGAGAGGCCGATTCTTTTGAAGCCGGCTTCTTTCGAAAATTCAATAATCTCTTCCAGGCGGGACAGTTGGTTGCCATGGATGCGGCGCAGGATATCGCTGATATTCTGGAGATCACGATTCTCCTCCAGATTGTAGTCACTTAAGTCCAGTTTGCCGCCGGTGCAGTCGAATCCTTCCTCCTGGCAGCGGTTCTTGGGTTTCTGCTTGCAGTCAGCACATCTCATATAATCTTTCTCGCTTAAATATTTTCGAACACGGCCCGGTGGGCGGCGGTCTTTTCCGGCGGAATTTATTCGTGACTGGAACGAAAAAGGGCGGCAGGTTTATCGCCTGCTGCCCTTTAATGTCTGGATGGTTTTTCTAAATTACATCTGGTGACAAGACTCGCAATCATCGGCTACCCCGAAAGCCCCATCCCCATCGTGGCAGGCTCCGCATGATTTGCCGTTCTCCATTTCTTCCATGGTTGCCTTGTTGGCGCCGCGCTTGGCCTTGAACAGGTCGGGATGGCATTCGTCGCAGGAAAACATCTCCAGATGGGCGGAGTGCGGGAAGGTGACGTTGCCGTTCTCTTCATCCTTGTAGAGGATGTTGCGGGCATCGGTATGGCACTTGGCGCAGTTGGCGGTAACGCTGAACGCCTTCTTGCCGTTGTGGCAGGCCCCGCAGGATTTTCCCCTCTCCATCGCCTTCATCGTGGCGTGGTTGCTGTTGCTTTTCTTCTTGAAGATTTTCGGGTGGCACTGGCCGCAATTGGCGCCATGGAAATTATGGCTGAAGACGACCTTGCCGACTGTCCTGGTCTGCAGGGAGACCTTGTCGACAAAACCTCCCATGCCAACGGCGTGCAGAACGGAAGGTACGGCGAATATCAACAGAATGACCATTATAAACCAGCGCTTTGACATGTACTTCCTCCAGGGATAATGTTCAGATTAGCGGGTATTATACGAACTTTGCCCGATTATGCCAATGTTTTGGCATGGGTGGGAATGCCCATCGGGCGCACATCACAGTAAAGGGATTACTTGTCCTTGAAAGCACTGGAATTGACCAAGGAAGAGAAAAGCGCCCTGGGAATATTTCTGAAGAAGCTTTATCAGAAGAGAACATAGTTTTTTCATTCCCGCAGGTATCGTGAAATGGTAAGTTACGAGCGGTAATAAAGCCTCCTTCTAGAAGGTGATCACCCATGTCAGACGATATTGCAACTTTTGAAGGGCAGAACAAACAGGTGAAAGAAGAGCTGCAAAAAGCCTCTGAAGATGGAGGCATTCAATGTGCTGCAGCCTTGGGAATTGCTAAAAAACTGGGGGTCACGCCTAAGGAAGTGGGGGAAGTTGCCAATCATCTGAATATTAAGATTCGCAAGTGCCAGCTTGGCTGCTTTTAGGATATTTAGGGGTTACGGTGAAGATAAAGAGCACAAGTGAAACAATGGTCGTCCGGATCAAGGACGATGCTGCCGAAGAGGTGCTTGATCAGGTTGCCACTGAAGTTCGCTTCACCCTGGTGGTGAATGGCTATGAACTTGTGGCAATGCATTGCACGCCCAGTGAGCTTGACGCTCTGGCCCTGGGGTTTCTCGTCTCGGAAGGGGTTGTTTCGCAACTGGGCGATCTTGGCGGCATTGAAGTAGACGAAGACGCCTTTGCCATCCGGGTGCAACTTTCCTGTCTTGAAGAGGGCTGGGAGAGTAATTTTCAGGATAAAACAATCACCTCGGGGTGTGGTTACGGAGTTACTTTTACAGATGGCAGCAAGTTGGACTCTCTCCCGATTGATAAAGTGCCCCTGGTTATTTCCACAGAAAAGACCCGGATTCTTTTACGGAAATTCAGGGATAAGTCCACCCTGTTTAAG
>JBDLIW010000204.1:0-3170 GCA_039714695.1 Thermodesulfobacteriota bacterium
TCTTCTATTTTGATATTGTCATCGGCCAAGTCCGGCAGATCGTGGATTGATACGGTCCTTCCCGGGTTGGTAATGTATTTTACCTCATCCATGCTTAAAGGTTTCGGTAGCCCCGAGGCAACGAAGTTGGCCTTGGAGTTGAAGTCCCCGGCCAGTTGGGCCACTTCCGTCAGGGCCCTGATCAGGGCTTTTTCCGGATTGGGTGTGGTGCCGGCTGTATAGACTATTTCACTCGAATCAGGAAAGGTCGAGGGGTCGATGGCCAGGGCGCCGATGGTCGGGATGCCGGTGTCGAGACTGAAGTCGTTGAGGTATACCTCAATGCCGTTTTTCTCGAACTTGTCGATCAGTTCACGGGCCACCGGGTCGGTTACACTGTCCGGGTCGATCAGTGGCGCTTTGATCTCATTTCGGCAAATCAGGGAGCAGACATGGCGCTCGACGATTTCGCAAATCCCCTGGTTGATCGCTTCTTCATAGGTGTTGCCGGCCGAGGGGCCGTTAAATTCGTTGATCGCGTAAAACCACGAGAAGGGGACCAGTACTTCATTCCCGCCGGTGCTGAGATTGGTGGCCCAGACCCACTGCATGCTGATGCCTTCAAGGATTTTGCCCAGCATCTCGGGTGAGGTCTTGTCGTCGTGGACTGACTGCAGCATTCTTTCCAGGGGCAGGACCGGTTTACCGGCGGCCTTCAGGTCTTCATAGGTGCCGTTAACGAAGTTAGCCGGATTATCCTTGAAACTGAAGAAACTGAACCTTTCTCCCAGTTCCATGCAGGCGCTGGCCTGTGATTGTTCCGGGGTGCTGCCTTTACCCATCTGCTTTTTGTTGCCGATGGTCTTAAGGGCGTCCTTGCCGCAGACGCTGAAATAAACCGGAATATCCAGCCGGCCGTTGTCTATCCGGCGAATCTCTTTAAGAATATCCAGGTTGACCTCCTTGAGCTTTTTCTGGAAACGTTCTACCGTTTCCACCGGGCTCATGGCCTTGTCCTGGTCGTAGGTATAGGTTTTGAAACAGTCTTGCAGTTCGATTTTTCGGTTTTGCATGGCTTCCTCGCTTCTCCTGCTTAAATCTCTGAAATTGCCGCTGCTATCGGAGGCGGCACTATACATATATAATGTTATTTTTCCCAGCACGATTTTAGTCTGAAAATCATCTGGGATGGGAAAAAGCTTATTACCACATTGTGGTAGGTAAATCAACAGCCGGAAATATCTCTTGCTGAAAGGGGAGTGACAAGTTAAACACCACTTGGTTGCAATTGACGGATTTTCCGTCATCGCGATGAGACCTGGGAGATGAGGCGATCTCTCCGCTGGGGGTGTCATTTCGAGCGGAGGGAGAAATCTTTCTTTACATTTCACTTCAAATAAGAAACAACAAGATCTCTCCCGTTGGTCGAGATTACAAGAGTTAAGAATTACAACACGATACCTCCGGATTAAACTTAACTACATATTTGAGAGAAATTAAAATGAGCGTCCTCAGAACCATCAGACCCTGCCTTGTGGCATTGGTATTGATCCTCATATCATCATCCTTTACCCTATCGCAGGAACAATCCAGACCCACGCTGGCTATCCTGCCATTCAAACTGAATGGCCCGGTCGAGCTGAATTATCTGCAGGAGGGGGTTCGGACCATGCTGGCCAGTCGGATTGCGGCCAAAACCGGGGCAACGGTTATCAGCAGTCAGAAAGGTGACGGGGCAGACCTCCTTCTGTCAGGCAGCATCACCGCCCTCGGTCCCAGCTTAAGTATCGATGCCCGGTTGCTGAGAGTAGCCGGAAACGAGTCAGCTTCTTTTTTTACTACCGCTGAAAACCAGGGCGAAATACTGGGTGCGGTTGATAAACTTTCGGAAGAAATTTCCGTGAAGATGTCCAAGGCTGTCTGGAGTCCGCCACCTGTTGTTAAGGAAACTCCCGCCGCATCTCCTCCGGCGGTTACTACTCAGGCGGTGACTGAAGAGGTAGTGGATAAAAACCTGCACCCCGATCGGATGTTCATGGTTCCGGCGGTTGTGCCCGTCCCGACAGCGTCTGTCCCAGTCGTTAAGCCCGGTGTTGGTGTCGGGTCTGTGAAAAGAGTCACCCGCAGCCAGTTCCTGGATATGGAGTTACAGGTCATGGCTGTTGGTGATGTATTTGGTGATGGTGATGAAGTTCTGGTGCTGGCCGAAAAGCAGAAGGTCTTTTTCTATCGCCAGGATGGTAACCGCTTGGTTGCAGCCGGGGCAATAACCGATGGACCCAAGTATGCCCGGGTGGTGGCCCTTAATCTCGCCGATCTTAATGGTAACGGCCGGGCCGAAGTATATGTTAGTGCCTCCTCCGGTAATGGCCCCTCTTCGTATGCAGCCGAGTGGAACGGCAGTTCGTTTGTCCGGTTGTTTGACCGGCAGCGCTGGTATGTAAGGCCGTTAGAGCTGCCAGGTCGGGGTATGATTCTGGCTGGCCAGGAGGCCGGGAGTGAGGGGCCGGTTCGGGCTGGTCTCTATAGATTAGCTAATAAAGATGGAAAATTGCAGAAGGGCGAGAAACTTACCGTGCCCGAGACAGTAAACCTCTATGATTTTGTGATGGCTGATTTCACCGGTGACGGACAGGCGGAAATTGCGGTGCAGAGTCAGCAGAGGGAGTTGCTGCTCTATAACCGGGATGGGGATGTTCTCTGGCAGGGTAGTGGTAAATATGGCTATACCCAGCGCTTTATCGGCGAAGCTTCAGGAGTTGTCAGTGATCAGCCGGCTAACCTGCAGGTGTTGACTCGCCTGGTCGCACAGGATCTTGATCAGGACGGTCGCCCTGAACTGATTGCCATGAAAAACCCCGATGGGCTTGGCGGTGCGCTGAAGAGTCTGAGCAGTTTTACCGGCGGGTCGATAAATGTCATGCGCTGGAATGGGGTGACCTTTGAGGAACAATGGTCATCAGGTGAGATCGGCAGCTACCTGGCAACATTCCAGGTCAATGGCCCTGGAAGCTGGCTTTACTTGGGGCTGGTAAGTAAAAGATCAGGTTTGCTGTTCGGCTCATACCAGAGCTCAGTGGGCGGATATGATTTGTCGTCCAAAGGCAGGTAATACCCCCTTACTAGTGGTTTTTATTGCACAAATTAAATAATATGGGTCTTTTTTACCACAGAGTTTGGCTCCATTATCT
>JBDLIW010000205.1:0-3148 GCA_039714695.1 Thermodesulfobacteriota bacterium
GGAGGAGGAAGGGGCTGTCCGCTGAAATATAAAACTCGCTGACCATGAACATCAGGGCTAGCGGCAAAGAATATAGCCAATATGTTTTTCTGGTAATTCTTCCCTGTCGGGAGAGGAAGACAAAGTTAAGGTGATTATGGTTCATGTTGTTTGAGCCTTACGTTTAAGAAGCGGCGCGACTACCTGCAATAAATATCATTGAGTTGATCACTTACCGAGAATATCTACAATATTTTGACCATGTGTCAACTTTCCGGTCGCGTTAATCGGCTAATCCAGTCAAACTTTCGGGTGGCACGGACCCGTTCTTCGCTCCGCCCCTTATTTATTTGCTGCAGACTTCGCTATGCCGGCCAGAGCCTTTTCTGTTTTCGCTATGACTTCCTCACAGCCGGCTATGCTATGCCTCCTTTCTACATATCTGGGATCGTTATACGATATCCAGACCTTGGTCTCACCATCTGCCCAGATTAATGCCTTTTGCGGTAAATCGATAGCAACTTTTTGCTGACATTTCATCAGGGGACTCCCTACTTTCGGGTTGCCGAATATTATCAGTTCCGTATCTGGAAGTTCAATGCCGACCTTGCGTGCGGCCTCTGAATGTTTTACCCGATTGAATACTGTCATCCCTTTAGCCTTCAGGATATTTTCCAGCCGATCTGCTGTTTCGGCAACGCTGAAGTCGCTTGGCAGATCAACTACCCCGTCTGCGGCCCATACGGGAATAGCGGTGGCTAATAAAGATAATGCGGCGAGAATGATAATTTTCATTTTTTCTCCTTTTGTCGGCCTAGCATTTTTGCTGATTTGTTACAGCATATATCAAATAAATATTTCGGCTCGAATTAGATTGCCTTTTACAGATCCAGGAGTCTGTTGGACGGCCTGTAATGTCGGTTTCAAGGCCAGCGGGATTTTGGCTTGCCGGTTTCATCTTCAAGGTAGAGGGCGTCGAGGCGCGCCTGGAATTTTTTGAGAACCGCCTTTCGCTTGATCTTCATAGTTGGGGTCAGCTCGCCGTTTTCCTCGGTCAGGGGCTCGTCCAGGATCAGGATCTTCCTGATATGTTCAAAAGCGGCCAGGTCGCGGCATTTTTCATTAATCCTCTCCATCATGAATTGATACATTTCTTCGCTTTCGGCCAGTGCTGTGGGAGACTCTTCGGCCAGGTCGGCAAGTGGTTGGCGTTCGGCAAAATGTTCGTAATCAGGGACCACCAGCCCGGTCAGGTAGCTTTTCTTGTCTCCATAGAGGACGATCTGACCAATGTATTCATCGGTGACCAGCAGGTTCTCGATATATTGGGGTGAGATATTTTTGCCGCCGGAGGTGACGATGATGTCCTTCTTACGGTCGAGGATCTTGAGATATCCGTCTTCAAGGGCTGCCAGGTCGCCGGTCAGTAGCCAGCCGTCTTTGATGACTTCATCGGTGGCCTGCTGATCTTTATAGTAGCCGAGCATCACCGAGGGGCCGCGCACCGCCAGTTCGTCATCATCCCTGATTTTTACTTCGCAGCCGGGCAGGGGATTGCCTACCGTACCTGGTCTGATCCGGCCTAACCGGTTAACAGCGATGACCGGTGAATATTCGGTTAGCCCGTAGCCCTCGAGGATCTGTACCCCGCCATCGAGAAAGAACTCGGCGATCTCTTTAGGCAAAGGCGCACCACCGGAAACAAAGAAACGCAAGCGGCCACCGAGGCGCTCCCGAAGTTTGCTGAAGACCAGCCGGTTGGCAAGGCGGTGCTGAAGTTTGAGGAGAGGACCGGGGCTTTTGTTGCTACTATTTGCCAGTCGCACCTCTTTGCCGATTGCCATAGCCCAGTTGAAAATCCTTCTGCGCAGGGGAGCGGCATTATGGACGCCGTCCAGAATCCTGGCGTAGAGTTTTTCATAGAAGCGCGGCACCCCGAGCATAATGGTAGGCTGGACCTCGAGGATATTATCGGCCACCGAGCGGATCGACTGGGCATAGGCGGTTCGGGCTCCGGCCAGTAACATCAGGTACTGCCCGGCGGTGCGTTCGAAGGAGTGGCTTAAGGGCAGGAAAGAGAGGAATGTATCATCGGAGGTTACTGGCTGGGCTTCCAGTGAAGCGGCAGCGTTGGCCAGGATGTTCGTATGGGAGAGCATCACCCCCTTGGGGTTACCGGTGGTGCCGGAGGTGAAGATGATGGTCGCGCAGTCATCCGGCCTGATCGCTTTCAACCTTTCACTAAGGTGTTGTCCTGTCCCGTTATTAAGCAGTTTTCGGCCTTGCTGCCGGACCGTATCGTAATCCGTGGCGCAGCTGCCGGCTGAATCAACCCCGATGGGGTCAAGGGAGATAATGGTCTTGATTGCCGCGTCACAGGTGGTCAGTATTTCGGCCTTTTCGGAACGGGCGACGAAGGCGATGTCCACCCCTGCCTTTTTGAGGATATAGTCGGACTGGGCCCGGGTGGAGGTATGGTATATGGGAATAGTGATAGCGCCAAGGGTCATGATTGCCAGATCAGCGATCAGCCATTCCGGCCGGTTATAGGCCATGATCGCTACCCGGTCACCTGGCTTGACCCCCAGGTCCATAAGACCGGCCGCTACCTCGCGCACCGTTTCTGCCGATTCAAACCAGCCGATTTCCGTGTACTTCTCGCCCCTTTTATAGAGGAGAGCCGGACGGTCGCCGTACTTTTCCGCCTGGCTGAAAAACATGGCGGGAATTGTCGAATGGCTGGCAGTCATCTTGGTAAACCTCTGTGGCTACGTGTTGTAGAAACCGGCGTCAAGTTTCGCCATCTTGCGCAGCAGTCCTGCCGGGGCAAACCTTACCCCGAACTTGTCGGTAAATTCGTCAAGCCGGTCGACGATCTGACGGGCACCGATGGTGTCTCCCAGGCGGATCAGGCCGCCGGTATATGGGGGGAAGCCGGCCCCGAAGATCATTGCCGTGTCAACTGCATGCGGTTCGCTGATCACGTCTTCATCCAGGCAGTAGACGGCCTCGTTGATCATCGGCAGGATCAGCCGGTTGACAATCTCTTTGTTCTCGAAGGTCAGGCGATCTGGCGCATCAAGTTTAAGCATGTTTATGATCTGCGGATTGATCTGACCTTTGTTGGATTTATCGTAGAGGTAAAACCCGCTGCCGCTTTTGCACCCAA
>JBDLIW010000206.1:0-3147 GCA_039714695.1 Thermodesulfobacteriota bacterium
TCTCGGCCTGCCTCTTCAAGTCAGTGACAAAACTCGGCCATGGGCCTTTCTCGAGTTCGTCCATCATGGGAGTGTCATGCTTCGGCATTTCAATTCCTCCTTAATATAAATTTTGCCTTAAAAACCTTTCTCCACGCAGGTTTACGGCTCAAGTCTCTCTGACAATCACCAACCTGCACGGAAAAACAATTGTGAATGAGTATTCAGAAAAATAGGAATCTATTCGCCAACAACCCCTTTGTCAATAAAAAAACACCGGTCGGAGCGATGAAAAAAAACAAAAAAAAATCCGCTCGAATTGATCGGTATTTTTGTGGATATTACTTACTATAATGATATCGGTTTATTAATGGCGGAAATTACCTGTAAAACGCTTGTTATAGCGTGCCTGTAACAATCTAGAGGACCCGCCTGGCAAACGTTGACATCCAGAACTTTTGCAGATATTGTCAGTCTCTGTAAAACGATTTAAGGAAACAACTAAAATCTTAATCATAGAGAGACCTGAAGATGGATAAGAAGATATTGATTATCGGCGGTGTGGCAGCCGGGCCAAAAACAGCGTGCCGTCTCAAAAGGCTCGCCCCTGACGCAAAAGTAACCATTATCGACCAGGACAATCTGATCTCCTACGGCGGTTGCGGCATCCCCTATTACGTTTCCGGAGATGTTTCCGATGAGAAAGAGCTGCGCAACACCAGTTTTCATATGACCCGCGATGAATCGTTCTTCATAAATGCCAAAGGAGTGGAAGTAAAGACCCGCACCCGGGCCCTGGCCATCAATCGCGACAGCAAAACCGTCCATGTCGAAAACCTGGACACGGGCAACCAGGAAAATCTACCATACGACAAACTGGTCATTACCACCGGGGCAAGCCCCATAACCCTGCCGATCCCGGGTGCTGATCTTGAGGGGGTTTATACGATCAGCGACCTTCACAAGGCAATTGCCATTAAGGACCAGCTGGCCAAGGGGAAAGTTGGCCGCGCCGTGGTGATCGGCGGTGGCGCCATCGGTATTGAAATGGCCGAGGCCTTTGGTGACCTCTGGGGGGCAGAGACGTCGCTGGTTGAGTTCCTGCCTTCCCTGCTGCCCAACATCCTTGACCCGATCTTTGCCGCGATGCTCACCAGCCACCTGCAGGAAAAAGGAGTTAATGTCTTTACCGGTGAAGGAGCCACATCCATTGAAGCCGATGAAAACGGCCGGGTCTGCCGGGTTGTCACCGCAAACAGAACCATCGAAACAGATATTGTCATCATGGCCGCCGGAGTCAGGCCACGCAGTGATCTGGCCCGTGAGGCAGGGCTGCTGGTCTCCCCCCGTGGCGGTATTGTCGTCGACAACCGGCTGCAGACCTCCGATCCGGACATTTACGCTGCCGGGGACTGCATCGAAACCACCCATCTCGTCTCCGGCAAAAAATGCCATGCGCCCATGGGTTCCCTGGCCAACCGCCAGGGGAGGATTGTGGCCGACAATCTGGCAGGCACCCCCTCGACATTCAATGGCTGGGGGAGCAGCTTTATCATGAAGGCCTTCGATGTCTGTGTAGGTGCCACCGGGCTGAGCCTGAAAGCCGCGAAGGCCGAAGGCTTTGATGCCGACATGGTCCTCACCGCCCAGTCGGACCGGGCCCACTTTTTTCCCGAGCAGACCGTTATCCCGTTGCAGATGGTCTTCGATAAACAGAGCCGCAAGATTCTGGGCCTCCAGGGTTTCGGCCCGATGAATGACGCCGTCCTGGCCCGGATTGATGCCGCCGCCACCCTGATCGCCAAGGGAGGCACCATTGACGACTGCAGCCAGATGGACCTGGCCTATGCCCCACCCTTCGCCACCGCCCTTGATGCCTTGAATGCCACCGCCAATGCGGCCGACAACAAGGCCCGCGGCAAGCTTAGGACGGTCAGCATTGAAGACTATCTGGCCTGGATGGATGATTTCTCAAGCCAGCCGGACTGGGTCGCCCTCGACATCAGGCACCCGGCTGAAGCAGAACCTTTTGCCAACAAATTCGGTAAGATATGGCATACTGTGCCGTATATTGAAATACGGAAAAAACACAAAGATCTGCCCACAGACAAAACCATGATCATTATCTGCGACGCCGGCACCCGCTCCTATGAGACCCAGTGTTTTCTAGACCATCATGGCTACCAGAACCTGGTGCTGGGCGGCGGCTTTAACTGCATAAGGCGGATAGGGGTTGACTGGTGGCCACAAAGCTGAAACAACTTTTTTTACTGGCAACAATACCGGGCCTGCTTTTAAGTTTTTCAGCCACGCGATCATTCGCGGAAAGCAATCAGCCGGCCAGCAACCGCCAGGAAGAGATACAGGTTCTGGCCGATGGTGATTATCTACCGGTCCTGCTGGAGATGATCAGCAAGGCCGAGACAAGTATCGACCTGGCCATGTTCCTTTTCAAGACTTCAACGAACAGGAAAAGACGAAACAAGCCGGATCAGATCAGAGATAGGTTGATCAACAGCGCCAGGAGAGGAGTCAGGATCAGGGTTTTTCTGGAAAAATCAGGCTACAATGAGAAGATAAACGAGACTAACCGGCGGGTGGCGAAAGACCTGGAAAAAGCAGGGATAACCGTAATCTTCGATACCCCGAAAAAGACGACCCACAACAAGATGGTCGTCATCGATCAGCGCTTTTCCCTGGTGGGCAGCCATAACTTCACCCATGCCGCCCTGAAATATAACCACGAACTCTCTCTACTGGTTGACGACCAGGGGTTGGCGGAAAAACTGACCCGCTACATGGAAACTGCCATCCGGCCATAACCGCCAGGTGACGAAACCAATACGTCCGCTACATCTCAGACCCCAAGTACCCCGTCAATCAGATCTTCAGCTACGTCATCGGTAATCATGACCTTGCCGATTCGCTCCGGCAGCACAAAGAAAGGCCGCCCCCCCACCGTCTTCTTGTCGGTTTTCAGATAACCCTTAACCTGCTCGGGATCATAGCCGGCAGGAATTTCAACCGGCAGCCCATAGGAAGAAATTACTTCTCTGATCCGCCCGGCGGTTTCCGCCGGCAGCAGTCCCTTACCAACCGCCAGTTTATTAACCGCCACCATGCCGATGGCAACTGCCAGGCCGTGATCGAGACTGTACCCGGAAGCAG
>JBDLIW010000207.1:0-3134 GCA_039714695.1 Thermodesulfobacteriota bacterium
AAATGGGCTTCACCCATATCGAGATGCTGCCGGTGATGGAGCACCCCCTTGACGAATCCTGGGGATACCAGAGCACAGGCTATTTTTCGGCAACCAGCCGCTTCGGGACCCCGCAGGACCTGATGCACCTTATCGACACCTGCCATCAGAACGATATCGGGGTGATACTCGACT
Source organism: Thermodesulfobacteriota bacterium (assembly GCA_039714695.1). Taxonomy (GTDB): domain Bacteria; phylum Desulfobacterota; class Desulfobulbia; order Desulfobulbales; family JAGXFP01; genus JAGXFP01. The sequence continues at coordinate 175 of JBDLIW010000207.1, forward strand.
GGGTCCCCTCCCACTTCCCCACCGACGGTCACAGCCTAAATTCCTTCGATGGCACTGCCCTGTATGAGCATGAAGACCCCAGGCGCTCGCTCCAGCCGGAATGGGGAACCAATGTTTTCAATTACGGCCGGAAAGAAGTCGATAATTTCTTGATAGCCAGCGCCCTTTTCTGGCTTGATAAATTCCATGTCGACGGACTCAGGGTCGATGCCGTAGCCTCCATGCTCTACCTGGATTACGGGAGAGAAGAGGGTGAATGGTTGCCGAATGTCCACGGTGAAAAGGAGAACATCGAGGCAATCGAGTTTATCCGCCACCTGAACAGTATCGTCTATCAGCATTTTCCCGATGTGCTGATGATCGCCGAGGAGTCGACCAGTTTTTTCGGGGTATCAAAACCAGCCGACCAGGGCGGTCTGGGCTTCGGTTTTAAATGGAACATGGGCTGGATGAATGACATCCTCCACTTCATGAACCGTGATCCGGTTTTTCGTAAATACCACCACAACACCCTGACTTTTTCCCTGCTGTATGCCTTCACCGAAAACTTCATCCTCCCCCTTTCCCACGATGAAGTAGTTCACGGGAAATCCTCCCTGGTCAATAAAATGCCGGGCGACAAGTGGCAGCAACTGGCCAACCTTCGCCTGCTCTACCTCTACATGTGGACCCACCCCGGCAAAAAACTTCTTTTTATGGGCGATGAATTCGGCCAGATTTCCGAGTGGTATTGCAAAACCAGCCTCGACTGGCACCTGACCGAAGAGGAGCAGGGACATCGTAATTTATCGGAATTCGTCAGAGATCTGAACCTCTTGTACCGGGAAAACAAGCCGCTGTGGGAACTCGACTTCAGTAGCGACGGCTTCAGTTGGATGGACTTCAACGATGTGGACAACAGTATTATTGTTTATGCCAGGAAGGCCAGGAACTCCGAAGATCATCTCGTCTGTCTGTTCAATTTCACTCCCAATGTAATTCACGACTACAAGGTCGGCGTTGAGGGAAAAGGCCATTACCGGGAAATAATGTCAACCGATGCCAGCAAGTATGGCGGCAGCGGCGTAACCAATCCTGAAGAAAAGGTGGTTTTTACTGAACCGCATGGCCAGGCACCGGGGCATGTCCTGGTATCCATCCCGCCGCTTGGCGGAATCGTCCTCGGCCCGGTCAAATAAAACGACAAAGGTGAAAGACAACATGGCTACAACCGAAAATGTCCAGCCGCAGGGGGAAAAGATTAGAAAAGCCCTCCGCTGGGTAGGAGAAACTATCCAGGACTGTCCTGATAAAAAAAGGGAGAGAGTCATAAAAGAGGCAGAAATCAGGTTCGATCTTTCTCCAGCCGAATGTGAATTCCTGGATAATAATTTCAGCTAAACCACTTGCCCTGATGCCTCAATAATAAATGCCGGATATTCAATCAGTCATCCAGACAGCATGACCAGCATAAGAGTTGCCCGGTTTTACATATTCATATTTACAATACTTGCTTTCACGCTCAATGGCTGCCTGCTGCCGGGCATCTACGGACCGGGGCGTAAAGGCGTCAAACGCAACAAAAGTCTGTCAGGAGCCGTAGAGAGCGGCAATACGAAAAGCAGCAGCAAATCATTCCCCACATTCCCGACACCTCCCTTACCCCCCATTGAATTCGTGGAAATCGGAACTTCTATCATTTTATCACCACCAGATTCCGCAGATGAAAGCAATCGTTATGAAGCAGAACCGCATACTCCCCCTGTTTCCCGTTCGAACAACAACCCTTACCGATCGGGATTCTCTGCCAGCCTAAGCACTTCCATCACCGGCAGCAAACAGATAGAAAATTTGTACCGCCATACGTTACAGTTCGATACCCGGGAGGATCGGTCCATGCTTTCCGTCAAGCTGTCTTTCACTAATTTTACTTTCGATGATGAATGGATATACTCATCTGACCTGGAAGATCCATGGGCCTTTGATCTGGGCCTGGATTATAAATATTTCCTAACCAAAGAAAGTCATTTCATCCAGCCATTTATAGGAGCAAGTTGTGCCTATGGCCAGATGTACTGGTCATATGTAAACAGCATCGTTGATACAACCACCGGAGAAACAATCGATAATGACTCTCTGGAGTATCTACGTCTGGAAGCAATAACCGGTATTGATTTGAGATTATCCCGCAGGGCAAAGATCGGTTTCGACCTGCGGCAGGACTTTACATTTCACAGCGTCATAACAACAGAAGGGTTTGTTGACGATATTTTCGAGGATTTTGGCTCCACGACCATCGGAGCCAGATTCAGTCTCCTTTTTTAATAGTCATGAATATTTCAGCAGCTTGTCATTTTCCAGCCCGGGGGCCGGGAGCTAGTTTGTTTTCTTGTCGTCCTTTGCAGGTAACGGGACTTTGAGGATCTTGATCCCCTCTTTCTTCAGCACCTTTTCCTCCTCCTCGGTACTTGTCCCTCTGATATTACGCGGCGCTTTTACACCGTAGTGGATCTTCAGACTTTCCTCGGCCAAATTTGTGCCCACATCTTCATAGTTCTTGATCACATAGTCATGAAGAGAGCTCAAAGCATCGGCAACGACCTGCTCCGGCGAGATATCTTGAGGGAGAACCAAAGTCTCTCTTCTCTCTCCTGATTTTACCGCCACCGGCGACAGGATTTTTTTCACATGGTGGCTGCCACAGGCCGGACAACGAAGCAAACCGTCTTTTTCCTGTCTGTAAAAATCAGTACTATCATCGAACCAACCTTCAAACTGACAGCTACAATCACAGGCTAAATCAAAAACAATCATCTTCTAGTCACAAATCCGGGGTTTCCCTATAAATAGTCAAAACTTCAGCCAGTCGACATATTGACGAGCCACATTCTGCCATGAAAATCGTTCGGTCATTTTCAGGGCCTCATCCGCCTTCAGCCTGCCTTTAGCCAGAGTCATGATAAGTCTATCAACTAACTCAT
>JBDLIW010000208.1:0-3110 GCA_039714695.1 Thermodesulfobacteriota bacterium
CCCGGGGGATGAGAAACAGCCGCTCGGCACGGTAACCGCCAGCATGGGAGTGTCCTCATTCCCCGAAGACGGCAAAACAGCCCATGAAATTATCGATCGGGCCGACCAGCTCCTTTACAAGGCCAAAGGACAGGGACGTAACGCGATCTGCCTGTAGCTCATAAAAGAAAAGGGGCCGCCCGAAGGTGGCCCCATATAAAAACATGGCCCAAAAGCGACCATGGAGGGGCGTGCAGCTAAAACCCGCACGCCGCAGATATCTTTAGCACAAAAAATATCATTTTACAATTGATGGCCACTTCTTTGGATTCATAACCCTCCTGTTCATGCGAGAGGCCAACGATACTTTCCCACGACAAAGCCGGGACATCGAGAGAAAGAAAGACATGCCAACCGAAGACAATCACCCCACAGAAAACTCCAATCCTCAGGAAATCATTCAACCAAACTGGGCCGCCACCGTCCTGCCGCCGCTGATGATCGTCTGCCTTATCTTCATCCCCTTTGACATGGTAACCATGTTCTTCTGGGGTCCGGCCTTCATTGCCGCAATCGTCTCGCTCTTCCGCCTTGCCCTCGCTTTGTTTAAGCTGACAACCAGGAAAGAGCAGCTGAACCGGAAAAGCATCAGACAGGCCCTTACCATTGCTTTTTACCTTGTTGCCTTGCAGATCACCGGAATGTCTGCCGATTCGGCCGAGGATTTCGCAACCCGAACGGCCAGGGCAGTCCAGACAGCCTGCAACAGCGCCGACGTTTGCCCGGGAGAACCTGATGGCTTCAATTGCCCTGAGCCCGGTTCATGCAAGGCCAGGTATGGCGAGTACGGTGCAAAATATTTTGTGTTCTTTTCGCTGGAGGAGAACGGCAGATCTTTCCTGATAAGACACCGACGCTCCATCGATGACTGGACGGTAATTACCGGAGGAATAAACCGGGAGCTGACCTTCAAAAGAATGATGGACGACCAGGTAATCGAAAACAAGAAACTCAACTAACTCCGGTGACTGTTAGTGCCGTTCCCGATCACCCTTCGACTTCTCTTCTTCTATCATCTCCTTGGTATCCATCGCCCGGTCAAAGTTCTTTATTTGTTCATGGTTTAACAGCAGATCTTTCAGGCCGAATATCTGAAGCCGACAGCACTGGGTGAAAAGGCGATTTGCCAGAAGCAGTGAGGCGATTTCCAATTCCTGGATTTTTTTCCCGGAGACGGCTTCCATGGTATCTCTGATGAACCGCCCGTCAACCTCTTCTATATGCAAGAAAACCTTCAGCAGCTCACGATATTGTTCTTCACTGCTTGCCAGCAGCCATATCCGGTTCATATCGTGGTACAGTTCGATCAACCGTTTCCGGAACTGCTTGTATTGCTTGTTCAGATAAGAGTTCTCCGAGATCTCGAATTCTTCCAGATCTTTCCTGATTCCCTTGATATTCTTGATCGAGTTCATGATGTTGCGGGAAGCAAAGATTATCCGCTCCAGGTCATGGACCTCCGTCTCTTCCAGTTTCTGGGCCTGGAGCTTGGCATAATAGGCAAAGATTTCCGCATGAAGGCGTTTGATGTTTTCATAAAGATCTTCAATGGAATGTTTTCCGATGAGGTGTTTTTCAAAGGACAGTTCGTGGTCGAAAACCAGTTTCTCGTCAATTTCCAGGGCCCGCAGATTGTAAAGCCGGCATTCTTCCAGCAGGTGGCTGACCTCTTTACCGAGAGCGGCCGCAGCAGCATCCGGCACTTCGACCGGCGTCCGGTCAAGATAGGCGGTAAGGATAACCTTCCGGTAGGGATAAACCTTCATCAGGGAGGCCCCCAGCAAACCGATGAACGGAAAAAATATCACCACCCCAAGGACATTGAAGATTGTGTGGAAAAGGACCAGGGCGGTGACACTGTCAGTAGAGATGTCGATGAAAACCCCGACCAGGGCCACCAGCCAGCGAATGGTGACAACAGCGACCAGACCGGTTACCAGATTAAAAGCCAGATGGCTGACCCCGACGATCTTTTTGGCCCTCATCCCTCTGCCCATTGAGCCGAGCATAACGGTAATCGTGGTGCCTATATTGGCGCCAATCACCATTGCCACCCCGATCTCAAAGTTTATCAGGCCGCTGTTCAGGGCGGTAAGGATCACGGCCATACTGGCCGAACTCGATTGCATCAGAGCCGTCAGACAGGTTCCAACGATCAGGTAGAGCCAGAGACCATAATCGGGCAACTGGCTGAGATTGAAACCGGCGGAAAAACTCTCGACACTTTCCTTCATATAACTGAGGCCGAGGAAGATAAAACCGAAACCGATCAGCAGTCGGCTGAAATTAAACAGCCTGGAGCCACCATTGGAGACAATCAGGAGTACCCCGCCAATACCGATGACCGGTAAAGCGAAGCTTTCTATTTTAAGTTTGAACCCGAGGATGGCGACGATCCAACTGGTAAATGTCGTACCGACATTGGCACCCAGCATGATGCCGATACCATTCTCGATGCTCATGACCCCCGCCCCGACAAAAGCCAGGACCATCAGGGATACCGCCGAGCTGCTCTGCAAAATCGCGGTGACAAAAGCCCCGCTGCCAATGGCCCGCAGCCGCCCCCTGGTATAATGGGAAATCAGCCGTTTGAAAGCCCTTCCCGACAGGGACTTGACGGAATCCTCCAGCAGAAACATTCCATAAACAAAAATGCCCAACCCGGCCAGCAGTTTCCAGAACTCGATATTGGTGCCCATCATCCTCTCGTTGCCATAATTTATCAGCCAACAAATAAACCTAGAATAAATCATAACAATATTAGGCTGTTATGCCCAATAATAAATATGTCACTTTTTGTGACAGATAATTTTATCCAGAATTATCGTGCGCGCACAGTAATACCCATATTAGGGGTATAAATGAACAAATTGGGTAAATTTCAGTATGAAAACCCTCGCCTTTGCTCTATAGTGGGGTTAGGGAAATAAGCGCGCAGGATCAAAGTGTGCGCGCACACTAATAACATTGCTATACCTACTAAAATTTAATGACAGATATCAGCCTAGATAAAATCAGTGATGCAGTCAGGTTAATCGCAACTAAACCTTTACTCGTTGCTATTCTGACCC
>JBDLIW010000209.1:0-3108 GCA_039714695.1 Thermodesulfobacteriota bacterium
AGCTCACTGCGGGGCACCGCCGAGATCATCCTTGATGAGTTTCCCGAAGACCATCCCAAAAGGGAATTCGGCGAAATTATGTTGAAAGAGGTGGACCGGCTCAATGCCACGGTCAATGAGATCCTGCAATTTTCCAAGGGGAAGATCCTCTTCGGAAAGGATCAGCCGGCCGAGTCCCTGTCCGAGGTGATAAGCAGGGTAATACGGCTGCTCGAACCACATCTCAGGAAGAAGATCGTTGCCCTGCAGGTTGATTCCTGCCCGGAGGCTGATACCTTTCTGGTGGATGGCGGCAAGATGTCCCAGGTTTTTCTTAATATAATTCTTAATGCCATTGATGTGCTGGAAATGGATGGCAGAATTAATCTGATAATCAGGGCTGAAGAGAAGGAGATGGTTATTGTGGTCTCGGATAACGGCCCCGGTATTCCCGAGAACATGCGGCAGGACATCTTTCAGCCGTTTGTTTCCGCCAAGGAGCACGGCACCGGGCTGGGGCTGTCGATCAGCGCCAAGATCATCGAAGGTATCGGCGGGCAGATAAGTGTCTCCGAGAGCGGTGAGGGGGGGGCCTGTTTTGCGGTTTCTTTGCCGAGGGCGTGAAAAGAAAGTTAAAAGTGAAAAGTGAAAAGTGAAAGCACCCATTCGGGTATCAATGCCTAAAGTTATAAGTTATAAGTGCCCAGCCGGGAATAAATGCCTAAAGTACTTAAGGTGTCTGAAGTTTTAAAACTCGGCATCGCCACACAGATATATGTCATTTCGACTAACGGGAGAAATCTAAACTTGAACGGTGCTCAAAAAGGGCAAGATCTCTCCTTGTAGTCGAGATGACAGAAAAAAGGATATAAGATTATTTGGGCTCTGTTTTCATAGTTGTCCAATGCCAAAGAGGAAGGAAATGTCCGGTAGAATACTCTTGATAGACGATGATGACAGCCTGCGGCGGGTGACGGAGTATAACCTGGTTGCTGCCGGGTTTGAGGTGGTTACCGCCGCTTCCGGAAAGGAAGGTCTGGAAGGTTTTGCCGAATATGAACCGGACCTGGTCGTCACCGATGTTGAACTGGGAGATATGAACGGCCTGGAGTTGATGGTCGAATTCAAGAAAAAGAATCCTGATACCCCGGTCATTGTTATCACAGCCTATGGCACCATCGATATGGCAGTCAAGGCCATGACCGAAGGGGCTTTTAATTTTATCACCAAGCCTTTCGATCGGGAGGCCCTGAGGCTGTCCTGCCGCAAAGCGCTGGAGATGAATGAACTTAAGACCCGCAACCGGCAGCTTGTTGCCGAAGTTGATCGCTTAAGCGGGGCCGAGGGGATGGAAACCGCCAATCAGACCATGGCCGATCTCCTGGATACGGCCATGCGGGTGGCCGAAAGCGAGGCCACGGTGCTGATCACCGGAGAATCGGGGACCGGCAAGGAACTGCTGACCCGGCTGATCCATCGCCGCAGTGGCCGGCAGAATGGGCCGATGGTAGCTGTAAACTGTGCGGCTATCCCCGATACCCTGATCGAAAGTGAACTGTTCGGGCATGTGAAGGGCGCCTTTACCGGCGCGGTGGCCAACCGCAAGGGCCGCTTCCAGTCAGCCCGGGGCGGTACCCTGTTTCTCGACGAGATCGGTGAATTGAAGGTTGATATGCAGGCCAAGCTCCTGCGGGCGATCCAGGAAAAAGAGGTGGAGCCGGTCGGTTCCGACCGGGTCGAAAAGGTCGATGTCAGAATTGTCGCCGCCTCCAACCGCGATTTAAAGAAATTGGCTTCAACCGGAGAGTTCAGGGAGGATCTTTATTACCGGCTCAGCGTTATTCCGCTGCACATTCCGGCCCTAAGAGAACGACCGGAGGATATCGAGGCCCTGGCGGTCCATTTTTTACGAAAGCTCGGCGCCCCCAAGGGGGTCCGCTTCAGTTCTGCGGCCATGACCGGCATGAAGGCCTATGACTGGCCCGGCAATATCAGGGAACTCCAGAATTCCGTGGAAAGGGGCTTTATCTTGAGGCGCGGTGACGAGATCGGCGCTGAAGTTCTGGGACTTGCAGTCGGCGGAGCTTCCGGGACAACACCGCCTGGTGAAGGCGGGCTTACTTTTGACATCCCGCCCGGCGGCGTTTCCCTCGAAGAAGTAGAAAAAAACCTGATCGTTAAAGCTCTGGAGAAAAGCGGCGGCAATCGTTCTGGGGCAGCCCGCCTCCTGAAAATACCCCGGCACGTGCTGATCTATCGGATCGAGAAGTTCGATCTTTAAGCAGCGCTTGAACTTGTCTTGACAATAAAGGAAGCAAATGGCCCGGATCGGCAGGATAAATATACTTACGGTAAAAAGAACGCGGGACTACGGCGCTCAGCTTGATGGCGGTGAGTCGGGGGATATTCTCCTGCCGATAAAGTCTGTTCCCGGGAATTGCCAACCGGGCGATGAGGTTGAGGTTTTTGTTTACCTGGATCGGGAGAAGCGTCTGCGGGCAACCACCCGGATACCCAAGGTAACAGTCGGCCAGTTTGCCTACTTACAGGTGGTGGCGAATTCATCAGCCGGCGCCTATCTGGACTGGGGGATGCCAAAAGATCTGCTGGTGCCGAAGGGAGAGCAGCAGACCAGAATGGAGGAAGGCAGATCATATGTCGTCTATGTCTTCCTCGATGAACAAACCAACAGCGTTGCCGCATCTTCAAGGCTCGATGATTTTCTTGATTTAGAGCCCCCGAACTACAATGAGGGCGAAGGGGTGGATCTCCTTATCTGTGACAAAACAGATCTGGGTTATAAGGCGGTGGTGAACAATTCCCACTGGGGTGTGCTCTACAAGAACGAAGTCTTTCAGGAACTTCATATAGGCCGGCAGCTCAAAGGCTATATAAAAAAAGTTCGCGAGGACCTCAAAATTGACTTGAGCCTGCAACAACCCGGTTATCAGGGAAGTGGTGATATTTCCCAGGCCATTCTTGAGAAGATCAAGGAGCATGGCGGCAGGATTGGCGTTACTGATAAAAGCCTGCCGGCAGAGATCTACGCCCTGTTCGGGGTAAGTAAGAAAGTATTCAAGAAGGCAATAGGCGGCCTCTATAAAAGAAGGCTTATCTCCATCGACAGCA